>SWDL01000116.1 GCA_005116795.1 Nitrospira sp.
CGATCCGCCTGCGGCCGCCGCGACGATCGAGGCCCCTACGGCAGCGTGAAACGTGCCCTGCTTCCCGGCGTAGCTGGGGAGATCTACCAAGGACTCTCGGCGTTGAACCGGGAGCGGGGCCACATACTCACGGGCCGCCGACGTCAAGGCCGCCAATTCGGTCACTGATTCCGTCTTGAGACGCAGGGCCATGAGGAAGGCTCCGATCTGAGCCGGCGTCGCCTGGCCCTCGATCATCGCGCGCATGGCCTGCTTGGCCTCTTCCCAGGTCAGGTCTTTCGAGGTTTTGGGACCGTTCCCGACTTTGGAAATCAAGGCCTGCATGGTCATGTGTGCAACCCGCATTCGGTCTTGGAAAAATTGTTCCACCGGCCCGACCGGGGATCCTCACCCGGCATGACGGGGGCCGTGCAATGGGTACAGCCGATGCTCGGGTAATGCTGATCGTGGAGAGGATTGTACGGGACCTCGTGGAGCTTGATGTAGGTCCAGACATCCGTCCAGGTCCACTTGGCCAGCGGGTTGACCTTCACGAGTTGGAACTTGTGGTCCCATTCGACGAGCCCCGCAGTGGCCCTGGTGGGCGACTGGTCCCGGCGAATTCCTGTCACCCAGGCCGCACAGCCGCTCAGCACACGGGTCAGGGGCTCGACCTTTCGAAGCGCGCAGCAACGATCAGGCTCACGCGTCCACAGGGCCTCTCCGTGTTCAGCGGCTTGCTCGACCGGGGTCAAGGTCGATTTCATCTGGATGACTTGCTCGGCCGGCAAGCGATAATGGGCGATGAGGCGGTCCCGCGTCTCGTAGGTTTCGGGAAAGAGGAACTCCGTATCCAGATAAAACAGCGGCACCGCGGGATTGATACGGTGGATCATGTCGAGCAATACGACATCCTCCGCGCCGAAACTGCAGGCCAGCACGATCTTCGGGTAATAGTGTCCGATCGCATAGGCCACCACGTCCTGGGGCGACCTGTTCTCAAGCGACGCGCTGAGAGCCTTCAGCGCGTCTGGTGTCGGGTTGACCGACGCATGGTGGATGGTGGATGGTGGATGGCTCATGACGAGGACGGCTTCTCTTCTTCATCCCCCATTAACCATAACCATTTCTCATCAACCATACTAATCATCACCCATCTACTTTTTCAACGAGCACCTTGAAGTGCTTGGCATCGGTATCCAACGCTTGCTCCAAGAGCACCTTGTGCCCATCGTTCCGGAGACTCATGGGGACGTTCTTGATCGGCTCGCCGGCATCCAGCCAGACCTCCAGGCGCTCCCCTGTCTCCATCATCTCCAAGCGCAGTTTCGTTTTGACATAGTTCAACGGGCAGGCCACACCACGCAGGTCGTAGACCGGGGTTCCGGATGAGACAGGAGCGGCCGGTTGGGCTACGATCGATGGCTCCGCTGCCGGCGCGGTAGTCTGGAACTCTTCCTCGACCGATTTGAGCTTGAGGTCCTTCCCCATCTGCTCGGTGGCGGCCTTGCAGGCCTCGACAAATCCTCGAGCGAAGGCGATCTTGCTGTGGGCGAAGTCCGCGGTCGTATCCTTCGGACCCAAATCACCGATCTGTGCGCCGAGATTCCGGTAGCCGGTCGGGATGGTGCCTTTCGAGGCCAATCGCAGCTCGAACTCCTGAAACGTCTCGGCATCAGTGACGGGATCAAGGCCTTCGGTGACGAGGAGCGCTTTTGCCGCGGCTAGGACGGCTCGATAGGCCTTGTTCACGGACATGGCGTACTGGTGCTTGTCGGCCAGCAAGCGCGATTGATAGAGCTCCTGCTCCGCCTCAAGGATGCGGTTGTCGATCATCTCCAAGGCGCCGCCGGCGCACTCGCCAGGACCCAGGTCTTCCAGCACAAACTCGGCCTCGCCCTCCCAGTCGTAATAGAACGAGGGGTCTTCCTCGAACGAGGGCACCAGGGTGTGGGGGATGAGTTCTTCCTTCAGCTTCGACTTGCCCACGCGTGCAATAAAGGCCGGAAGGCTCTCACCGGCCTTCCGATCGCGCCGATAGGCCGTGACGAGTTGGGACACCGCCGCCGGCACATTCTTGGCCGGCAGCTTGACCGTCATCTGACCGATCTTGGCCGTCCCGTTCACCTGCCCACCCAAGTGCAGTTCATAGTGGGGGGCGACATGGTCGCCGATCCGTTTGCCGACGCCATGCAAGCCGATGGTGGCGATGTGATGTTGGGCGCAGGAGTTATGGCAGCCGCTGATTTTGACGTCGACGCCCTCAAGGTCAGCCGGCACCCGTCCGGGAGGAAACACTTCCGCCAACGCCCGGGCCAGTCCTTTTGATGAGGTGATGCCGAGCCCGCAGGTATCCGTGCCCGGGCAGGCGATAATGTCTTCGACCCGCTCGGCTCCCGGTTCCGCCAATCCCTGGGCGGCGAGGTCCGCGTACAGTTCCGCCACACGCGTCTCGGGAATCCATCGAATGATGAGATTCTGATTGATCGTGGTCCGGAGATTGCCGTTGGAATAGCGTTCGGCCACATCGGCGACCACCATCATCTGGTCGCTCGTGAGATCTCCCAGGGGCAGTTTGAGCAACACGGAAGCGTAGCCCGGTTGCTTTTGCGGCAACACGTTCGTGCGTGTCCACATAGCGAAGGGTGTCTCAACCGAGCCGCCGTTGCCCTGGGCGTTGCCATGCCCATTTCCATGTTCGTTGCCGGTGCGACCCGTGATCTTGGTCGGCAGGATGAGCGGGACCGGTTCGTCGCGATAGGACAACAGCGCCAGGGGTGTCCGGTCGGGTGTGGTTCCGTGGAGGCTCGCATAGGCCTGCTCCCAGCGACGGACGAATTCCGGGAAGCCCAGCTTCTCGATCACAAACTTCATGCGGGCCTTGTTCCGATTCTTCCGGTTTCCCAGTGTGTCGAACACCTTGATGACGGCTTCAATGGTCGGGATCAGATCGTCCATGGGCACGAACTCCCGCAGGACCTGCGCGACCCGTGGCGCAGAGCCTAACCCACCGCCGACCGACATCCGGAAGCCGATCTGTCCGTCTTCTCGCGTGGCCGCCAACAGGCCGATGTCGTGGATGGGGGTCAAGGCGCAGTCGTGCCGGCACCCGGAAAAGGCAATCTTGAACTTGCGCGGCAAGCTCTGATTCAAAGGATTCCGGAGAAGGTGCAGCGCGACCGTCTTGGCATAGGGGGTCACGTCGAAGACCTCGCCCCGGCAGACCCCCGCCAGATGACAGGCCGTTACGTTGCGGACGGTATTGGCGCAGGCCTCACGGGTGGTGAGCCCGACTTCAGCGAGTCCTCGCAGGACGGTTCCGACGTCGGGCAAGCGAACAAAATGAAGCTGAATGTCCTGCCTCGTCGTGACGTGTCCGACTCCTGTGGCATACCGATCGGCGAGTTCCGCGACGCGGCGCAATTGGTCGGCCGAAAGGCCGCCGAACGGGATCTTGATCCGGACCATGTTGACACCCGGCTGCCGCTGGCCATAAATCCCGTGCTGCAGACGGAACGGCTTGAAGATGTCGACGGAGACCTCTCCAGCCTGAAGGCGGGAGACTTCACCTTCGAAGGTCTCGATCTCCTCCATGATCGCCGGCGGGACAGGTTGTGTCTGAATAGCAAGGGCATCCAAGGTCTTCATAGGATTCTCTCCATAAAAGAACGGAACGCGTATGCCTGGCGGTCTCACCCACCCGCGAAGACGTGGCCACGGCCTATCGTCCGGTCTCCTCAGGGCGATTCATGAGCTAAATGTGATACATCAACCCGTGCCCGGTTTGGAGTTGGCGGTGCCGGGCCGCGAGGTCCTTTAGGGTGACCGCGCTCAAGACTTCGAGTTCCGCCTGCCGAACACGGTCCCACACTTCGGTCAGCAGCGTGTCCGGTCTACACATACCCCTGGGACGTGCGCTTCGTTGGGATCCCGGCGAGCGGGCCTGCAATGGCCCGTCCAGCGCTTCGACAATGGCCGCAAGGGAGATGTCCGAGGGAGCCTTGCTCAAGGTGTAGCCGCCCTGGGCCCCGCGAAGACTTTGGACGAAGCCGGCCTTCTTCATCGCATTCAGGACCTGCTCAAGAAACCGAGCCGGGATCGATTGTCGAGACGCGATCGACTTGGCACGCACCGGCTCAGGTCCATCACTGAGCGCGAGATCAAGGGCGGCGAGCACAGCATACGTGGCTTTCAGTGACACACGCATCAAAGTACCACTATTCCGATCGGAAATGAAATTATTTTTAGTCTATGAGTATTTACTCCGTAATGTCAAGTCGAAAGAATGGCTTAGGTACCATAATTGCGAGGTTTAGGTATAGAAGCACTTGGCTCAGATTTCGCCTGGCAACAGCAGTCTGGATGAAATTACGACACCTCAATAATCTAAGTGCTTGATTTACATGAATGAACTTGAAAAATATTCTGTCATGGCTGCAGAACGGACCCTCGTCCGGCTTTGGCGCAGCGGATACTACTCTTGGATGTGTTTCTCTTCAGCACTGCACTCAATTGCCTACGGTTCAGCACCTATGGCTGTGGGTCTTCGTCTGAACTTCTAGAGTTGATGAGTTGTTGGGAAAGACGGCTTGCTTGGACGAGGCACCGATGGCCCGAAGCCCGCAATTTCTTGAGAACATCTTTCAGACGGGGAGGTCTTGAGACATGAGAAAGCGACAGAGAAGATCACCATGGGCGACCCATTCTTGCCCTGGGGAGTATTCGCGTTGTCATGCAAACGTGAGTTTGGCTGGATCAAATTCCATACAGTTGCCAAGTTCCGACGTGGAATTTTCGAGCGGCCTCATGAAATGGGGAAAGCGACTCCAGATCCTCCTCGGCTTGATGATCGGTCGATGAACGAGCTCACACGCATCTTCTCAAATATCGTCTATATGTGTGACGCCCAACTATCTCCGACTCGTGCAGCCGGAAGAATGCTCGATCTGCACTCGTGGGGATGGCATTGCCGTTGCAGGTTGCAATGATCCGGTCTAGGGAGATTTCTGATTGACAGGATTGACGCCTTCATGGATAATCCGGCCCTCTTCTTAAACGCTACTCCCATGCCCCTTCGCTTTTCCACTCCGAGCTTTCTGCTGTTGACCGGCGATTCGGGGCTCCAGTCACACATCCAAGAGACCGTTGAGCCGGCCCATCTCACAGTCGTCAAAGATGTCCGGTCCTTGAGTCGAGTCGTAGCCAGGCGCGCCTTTCACGGGGTCATTCTTGAAACCCGTCGCGATCGCCCAGGGGAACTGGCGGAGGTCCACCGCCTGATTGATCCGAAGCAGACATTCCTGCTGGCAGGCTCCTCAGCGATGCTGCGCGATGCGCCACGCGTCGTCTCGTCGATGAATCGTGTGAATGGTCAGACGAAAGCCCCGCCTGCGCCTTCAATCGATTTGGAAGATTTTCTCGAGTCCAAGATAGGAGAATTCGTGCGGGCGACGCGGGAAGGCTCAGGCCGGAACCTCCATGCGACCTTGCTCAAGGCCGTTGAGCGTCCCCTCATCCTCCGGGTCTTACGGGAAACCAATGGCAACCAGATTCAGGCCGCTGAATTGCTGGGAATGAATCGCAACACCTTGCGAAAAAAGATCAAAGAGTTCAAGATTCCGATCAAACAGAAGTCATCCACCAAAACGTAGCGCAGATCGATCCGGTCCGGATGGATCGCCGGCTCCGTCCGGCGGCAACAGCAGGTCTCACACTACCCATCATCATCCAACAGGGAGGGATTGCCCGATGACAAAAGAAGAACTCATTGCGAAGATGGCCTCCACCGCGGGGATTACGAAAGTGGCGGCCGGCACGGCATTGACGGCCTTTACAGAAGCCGTGGCGACGTCCCTGAAGAAGGGGCGGAAGGTGAGCCTGGTCAATTTCGGAACCTTCCAGGTGTCGAAGCGGAAAGCACGGGCCGGACGGAATCCCCGAACGGGCGAAGCCCTTCGTATTCCTGCCATGCGCGTCCCGAAGTTCTCGGCAGGGAAAATCTTGAAGTCAGCCGTCAGGTAATATCGTACGATCGTCAGATCGCACATCTGGCAAACAAGAGAGAGAC
>SWDL01000117.1 GCA_005116795.1 Nitrospira sp.
GCGCCGAGAGCTGCCTCGATCTCCCCCTGCCGTCGGTACCACAGTGGAATGGGAATGCTCAGACCGGCGGTCAGGGATTCATCTCCCGCCTCCCGATGGTAGCTCCCTTGCACGCTGACGCCAGGAATGCGCGATTCTCGTTCCAACCGAACGATGTGCTCGGCTTGCTCGGTGAGCTTGGTCAGTCGTCGCACCGTCGGATGCTCATCGAGAGTCCTGGCCATCACACGATCCAGGTCGAACCCTTGCTTGAGAGGTTGAAAATCACCGCGGATGGAGAACTCTTTGCCCAAGGCTCCGGCAGTCAGCGTATTGAGGCGGGTCTTCGCCACAATTAACGCATTCTGCGCACGGGCCACGTCCTTCTGAGCTTTCTGAAGTTCCACGCTTGACTTCATCGTATCGAACGAAGTGGCTTCGCCGGCGGCGGCGCGTGATTTCACTGTGCGCAGCACTTCCTCGACTGCGCCGACGTTTTGAGCCGCCAGTTCCGTGTCTCGCTGGGCGAAGAGTACTTGATAAAACGCGACCTTCACGTCGGACAGCAACCCAAGGCGGGTTTCCTCCAGCGCGGCATGCGCCCCCGCGACTCCCGCGTCGGCGGCCTCTTGTCGAGCCTGGCGCTTCCCCGTCCATTCGAGCGGTTGTTCCACTGTCACGGTGCGCTCAGTGATGCGCG
>SWDL01000118.1 GCA_005116795.1 Nitrospira sp.
GCTGGCGGCCTGGCAGGCGGAAGGCGTCGGCACACGGCTGGTGGCACGCGTCCCGGGCCGGCTGCCGGGGCTCTATCTCATAAGCACCGACGACGCAGGACAGCGGCGATTCTACTACTGGCGCGACAACGCGCCGGCGCGCCTCCTGTTCGAACTGCCGCAGACACCGCAGATTGAAGCGGCGCTCTGCGACTACGCGGTCGTGTATTTTTCCGGCATTTCGCTTTCGCTGTATGGCGAGCTTGGCCGCGGGCGTCTGCTGGCGGCCCTTGACCACGCCCGCGTGGGCGGCTGCCGCATCGCCTTCGACACGAACTTCCGCCCGCGCGGCTGGCCCGATCCGGCGGTGGCGCGCGCCGCCTACCGCGAGGCCCTCGGACGCGCCGACATCGTGCTCGCGTCGACCGAGGATCTCGGGCTGCTCTTTGGCGAACCCCAGCCAGACGAGCTGCCGGTATCGAATCCGAACGTCGAGGTCGTCCTCAAGCTGGCCGAGCCGGCCGTGCGGATCTTCCATGCTGGCAAGACCGAGACGATTGCCGCTGACGCGGTCGGAGATGTCATCGACACCACCGCGGCAGGGATGGACGCGGACACGGTCATGCCGGCGAACAACCCCAGATAGGCATTGGCCGCGGCCAACACGGCGGCCAGAATCACGGACAGCACCACCGCCTTGACGGTGATTTCCGGAAGGACGGTGGAGGCGGGAACGACCGGGGCCGCCTCGTCCTCAGGGGATGGTCCGGGCTGCAAGATCACAGGTATTCCGATCTTCTTTCTTCTACCGCATCGCCGCCCACCCTGCAACCGTCGCTCACGGTCGGAGACTTTCTCGTTGTCGCTGGACTTTGGCCGTCCACAACGATACAGTTTCTCACAGGAACTGCGCCAGCGGCATGGGAAGCCCCAAAACCATCGGAACTCTGGTCCTCGACCGCCTGCATCAGCTCGGCGTTCGACACATATTCGGCATTCCCGGCGATTACGTGCTGAGGCTCTTCAAGCTCATCGAGCACTCTCCCATCAAGCAAGTCAACATGACCCGCGAGGATGCCGCCGGCTTTGCGGCGGATGCCTATGCGCGCATCAACGGCATCGGCGCCTGCTGCGTCACCTACTGCGTCGGCGGCTTGAACGTCGTGAACGCCATCGCCTGCGCCTATGCCGAGCGCTCCCCGGTCGTCCTGCTGTCGGGCTCGCCGGGTTTCGCCGAGCGGATGCAGCATCCCCTGCTCCACCACATGGTCCGCGATTTTCACACGCAGCGGGAAGTGTTCGAGCGGGTGACCGTCGCGGCGGTGGTCCTCGACGACCCGACCACCGCGGAACGCGATCTGGACTGCGCCCTGGCGGCGCTGGCCCGACAGAAGCGCCCCATCTATCTCGAAATCCCGCGGGACATGGTGGATGTCCCCGTAGTGATGAGCGCCCCGCCTCGCCCGAACCATGAACCCGTGACCAACGCCGCCGCGCTGGCCGAAGCCATCGCCGAGGTGCGCAGCATGCTGGCGTCGGCCGAGCGCCCGCTGGTGCTGGCCGGCGCGGAAGTGGCGCGGTTCCGCCTGCAACATGATCTCGAACAACTCGTCGAGCGCATGAACGTGCCGGTCGCCTCCACCTTGCTCGGCAAGTCGGTCTTCCGCGAAGACCACCCCCTCTACATCGGCATTTACAGCGGTCTGGTGGGCCGGGATGAGGTGCAGCAATTCGTCAATGAAGCGGACTGTCTCGTGATGCTCGGGACCATACTGACGGACATCGAAGACATCGGGGCGCACACGGCCCGGCTCGCGGAAGGCCGGGCCATTCACGCGACGGTCGACTCGGTCACGATCAAACATCATTCCTACAACCAGGTGCGGATGGAGGACTTCATTCGGGCCCTGGCCGCCGCCCCGCTGACGGCCTTCCCCGCGCGGCCTCTTCCGCCGCCGTCGGCCGTCTTGCAAGCCACGCCGGCCCCCGAAGAGCCGGTGACGTTACGTGGGTTGATGGCGCACCTCGACCATCTCCTCACGGAGAAGATGGTCGTAATCGCCGACGTGGGGGAATCCATGTTCGCCTCGGCGGACTTGCACGTGCGCAAAGGATTCGAATTTCTCTCACCGGCCTATTACGCCTCGATGGGGTTCGCCGTCCCGGCGGCCGTCGGCGCCGAGTTCGCCGATCCCTCGGTGCGCCCGATCGTCGTGGTCGGCGACGGCGCCTTTCAAATGACCGGCACCGAACTCAGCACCTGTCTCCGCTATGGCCTGGCGCCGATCGTCATCGTGCTCAACAATCGCGGCTATGGCACCGAGCGGGAGATGCTGGACGGGCCCTTCAACGATGTCCACGAATGGCGCTATGAGAAGGTCTGCGAGCTGCTCGCCGGCGGAATCGGCACCCGCGTGGCGACACACGGCGAGCTCGTTCACGCCCTGGGGGCGGCGTTGGCGGATCGCCATCAACCGCACGTGCTGAACGTCATCATCGATCCGACCGACCGTTCCCCGGCGATGGTCCGGATCGCTCGCCGTCTCGGCACACGCATCGCCAATAAAGGCTAGCTCCCCGGTGATCAGGACCGGGCGTCGGCACAGCGCTCCATCCCCGAGTCGAAGATTTCGCCTCGTGGTCTTCGCTGCCGTTCTCGGCGGCGTGATCCTGTCGATGCCCCGGAGCGCCAAGCCTGCCCCCGAGTCAGAGCCTGCCCCGTCTCCGCCGCCGGTGTCCCGTCTCATCTGGACCTATCTGTCTGCGGAGGATTCCGATGCGGCGGACCGCGCGCTGGCCGAGGTGCTTCAAGATCCGCGCGCCACGCTTCCCACCGTGGAGTCCCTGCTGAAGGCCGACCCGGCCTACGCGCCGCAACCGGTCGGCCTGATCCCGGAAAATTATGTTCCGCTCCGTGGACGTCGCTATCACTATGGGCTGTTCGTGCCGAGCGCCTACGACCCGACCAAGCCCCAGGCCCTGATGATCTGCTTACACGGCATGGGCTTTACGGGCAATGCCTACGTGGAGCGCTGGGCGACCCGGTTGGGGGACGGCTATCTGCTGGCCTGCCCGACGTTGCCGCGCGCCGATTGGTGGAGTCGGACGGCGTCAGAATTGGTCCTGGCCACCATCCAGGAAGTCCAGCGCCACTACGCCGTCGATCCGGACCGGATCTTTCTGACCGGCATGTCGAACGGCGGCATCGGCGCCTACATTATCGGCATGCACCATGCCGACCGGTTCGCCGCCCTGGCTCCCATGGCAGCCGGACTGGAGGATGTGCTCTTTCCCTTTCTCCAGAATCTTCGCCAGACTCCCGTGTACCTGCTGCATGGAACCACGGATGAAGTCATGCCGATTCAGCTCAGCCGCGACATCGACGCCGAGCTGACGAAGCTCGGCGTCGCCCACGTCTTCCGCGAGCACGATCGGCGCCATCCTCAGGCCGGCGGACATTTTTTCCCACGCGACGAACTCCCGGCGCTGGTGACCTGGCTGCACCAGCAGCGACGCACGGCGGTGCCCAAGCATCTGACCGTGGTGCGCGACGCCTCGCACTTGGGCGCCCTCTCCTGGGCCAGAATCGACGCCACCGACCGGATCGCCTATTTCTCCGACCGGCTGATCGACAGCAAGGATGACTTCATCAAGAAGCGGATCTACGCGGAGCTGGATGTCGCCGTCACCGGTCCAAATCGCATCGAAGTCCGGACCACGCGCGTCCGTCGCTATTCGCTCTATCTGAATGAGACGCTGGTCGACTTTGCTCAGCCCGTCACCGTGATCATGCCGTTCACCGCGGGCGGCGGGGTGGACATCCTCGCGCGCGTGATGGCGAACGAGCTCACGCGCATTCTCGGCCAGTCATTCGTCGTAGTGAATCGCGACGGCGCGAGCGGCACCATCGGCTTCGCCCAACTTGCGCAGGCGAAACCGGACGGCTACACGCTCTCGATTTCGCCCGCGACACCGATGACGAACACACCGCATCT
>SWDL01000119.1 GCA_005116795.1 Nitrospira sp.
CAGGCTGCGACGTCTCTGACCTCCCGCCCCCGATGGACCAGCCACCGAAGCGGGGCGGCCATCGCTGCCGGCAAGCGTCTGGCCACAGGGCTCCGCAAGCCGGGATTCTCAGAGGTCTCGGGCACGGCCCCTTCAGATCTCGCAGACCTCGCAGCCCTTGGCGCAGACGTTGGAGCCAAGTCCGATTGACCGAAGAGCGACGTGTAGGCCACGGTCAGCCCGGCAAAGCGTTCCCGGCCGCTCCGCGTCCCGTCGCTGGTGACCACCGTCACCGAGAAGCGGGGGTCGCGCGCCAGCGTCGTTGCCAAGCGGCTGAGCTGGATTTCCGCTCCGCCCACCGGACCA
The DNA here is from genome assembly GCA_005116795.1 of Nitrospira sp. Taxonomy (GTDB): domain Bacteria; phylum Nitrospirota; class Nitrospiria; order Nitrospirales; family Nitrospiraceae; genus RSF151. The sequence continues at coordinate 346 of SWDL01000119.1, forward strand.
TGGGATGTTCCCCGGAGCACCCCGGATACATGTGGCGAGATCAGACAGGTTCGCACCGCGCGCGAGGCGATCGGCAAGCGTCGCTCCCGGTCGAGTCCGTCGCGGTAGCACCGCTCCATCGCTTCAGCCGCCTGACGCGCGGCAAATACTGTGGCCGCGCGACGCTGGGCCGCCTCGGCAAATCTCGAGCGCATGTCAGGTTTCATGAGGAGCTGCAGCACCCGCTCTCCGACCGCCCAGGAGTTACGGCAGGGAACGACAAACCCCGTGCGCCCGTCTTCGACGACCTCCGCCGCGCCGCCGGCAGCGGTCGTCACGACGGCAGTCCCTCCCGCAGCGGCCTCCAGGAGCACATTGGGAAACCCTTCGCTTCGGGAGGTCAGCACGAGCACATCGAGCAACCGAATCAACGCAAGGGCATCCCTCCGCTCTCCCAGGATCTTGACCGCGCCGGTGAGGCCCCGGCGTAGGACATCGGCTTCGATCTGACGTCTGAGCGGTCCATCCCCCACGATCAGAAACTGCGTGTCGGGCCGCCGGTTGAGCACGAATCGAGCCGCGTCAAGAAAGGTCCGGTGGTCCTTTTCCAGGGACAACCGGCCGACAATGCCCACCAGCGGAGCGTCATAGGGAAGTTCCAGTTCTGCCCTCAACGCCACCTGCTGATCCTGAGTCGGTTCAGGAATCGGGGCGATGCCGTTGTAGATCGTGATGAGCTTGGACTTCGCCGCCCAGGACCATTGCCGATGCTCGAGCCGGACGGCGTCCGAATTGGCGATCAGGGTCGTCTGGAGTGGGGCGGTCAGGATATCCATGCCCCGCTGCCACTTCGGATAGAACCAGGGGAACCGCGACGGCCGCTCGCTCCGGAACGACCCGATAATCACCGGCGTACCGGCCAGCGCGCCGGCGACGGCGCCTAGCATGGCCGCATAGTGCAGCCAGGCATGGATGACGGACACGGAGTGCGATCTGAGGTGCTGCATCAATCGCCAGACCACACCACAGAGCCAGAAGTCCTGGGCAGGGTTGAGGTAGGTGACTGGCACGCCCAGGGCCCGCACCGCCTCTTCGAAGAACTTGTCCGACATGTTGAGGGTCACCAGCTCCGGCGTCCATCTGCTGCGGTCGAGATGCGTGAGAAAGGTCAGGAGTTGTCGTTGCGCCCCGCCGACGCCCAGACTGGGAATAAACAGGACGACCCGTTCGGGGAACTGGTCGGTCGATATGGTGGAAGAGGTGGTCCGACGAAGCCACACGACATGGAGTCCACGAACCACCAACGCTGCCACGGCCATCGCGAACAGCAGCGCCACATCGAGCCACCGTCGCAGAGACCCCCACAGCGAGATGGCAGGGGCATAGATCGCCCGAACGAGTAGGCAGGAGAAGGGCGTCGCGATCACCCAGCCCGGCCGGCGCCTGACCCGTAACGTGCCGCAACGGTTGAAGGACGCGATCATGGGAATGCCGAGCTGCAGCGGCATACATCGGAAATGCCAGTAGTACACACCGAGTCGGCTCTCGAAGGGGATCACACAGAGCCGGCACCGCTCCCCTGCCAACTCCCAAGGTACCCATGTCTTCACGCCTTCCGGACGCCCGATGAGGCGGGCAAACCGGCGGCTGGAGGCTGCGCGACGGAGATCGGCGTCCTGGACCACGCCGATAAGGTCGGCACTTGGATAGCGGGACCGGACGGCGTTCGCCGCGGCCAAGAAATGCTCGAATCCACCGGTCTGGATGACGACGATCCGCACGAGTGCTCCTGTTCTCCTTACCGCCGCTCCGGAGAGGAACTCGACGTTGACGCGCCATGAGTCGTCCGCGCAAGGGTCGGCCCCAATGGACGACCGCCCCGCTTCCAGACGACCGGATGTTCAATGGCGACCGGATAGGGCCGCCCCGCCGCCATCACCTGGAATTCCCTGGCGCCTTCGATCCGATCGAAATTCGTATCGTTGTAGGCGAGCAGGTCATCGAGTGTGATCGCCACATGGACGCGATACACCCCGGGCCCCAGCATCAAGGGGCTGTACACCACATCAAACGCACCCTCGCCCGGCTCCACCACCCCGCTATCCAACTCGGCATCTTTGGTCGAGTGGGCCGTCATCATCACGCCGTCGCTGCGCTCGATCGTGATCGAGATGTTTGGATTGGGATATCGAATCCGTGCGTGGTACGCGACGCTGATCGTGAGCTGGTCCCCGCCCATGAAACAGACGCGCGCCTCTTCCCATCCGCCCAGCAGGGCGACGTCGGTGATCGTGATCCGTCCCGCCGGGTCCGACGCCTCAGGCGAGGGGCCACTGGATCCGGCTATCCGACTGCGAACCTTGGCCTTTTCGTTCTCTTCCTCCTGGACCGAGCGCCGGTAGGCTGAGCAGACCTGGGTCGACGCCCCATCAGCCACGATGCGTCCCTGATCCAACCACATGACCCGCCGGCAGAGGGCATGGATCAACGTTAGGTCGTGGGAGACCAGTACCATCGTCCGCCCCGTTCGCTGATACTGCTGGATGTAGCGGACGCACCTGCCGACGAAGTACTGATCGCCGACCGCCAACACCTCATCCACCAGGAGCACCTCCGGCCGGATCATGGTGGAGGCGGCAAAGGCCAGTCGGGCTTGCATGCCGCTTGAATAGGTGCGAAGCGGGTGATCAATCTGGTCGCCGAGCTCCGCAAACTCGAGCGCGGTCGGCAGGCGTGCTTCCATGTCCCGCCGGGAGAGTCCGAGCATGATCCCGCTGATCGCCACGTTCTCCCGCCCGGTATAGTCCGGATGGAATTGCGCGCCCAGTTCAATCATCGCCGAGACCGATCCCTGCACTTCACGGATCCCGGATGTCAACGGAGAAATCCCGGCGAGCACGCGCAGCAGCGTACTTTTCCCTGCGCCGTTCCGCCCGATCACTCCGACCGATTCGCCGGCCTTGATTGTGAACGAGACGTCGCGCAGCGCCGCCACGTCGGTGGCGTAGCTCCGCAACCCGAAGGACAGCCATTCCTTCAGCCGGTGGCCCCGGGACGGGTAGTAGCGATAGACCTTCCTGGCCTCGTGAAGTCGGATGGCGGTCATCACACCAGATCCGCGAACATCGCGCGCCTCTTCAGAAACACCAGATAGCCGCCCACGAAACTCACGGCTGCCCAGACCGACAGCACGGCGACCTGCCCGACTACGGGAGGCGCGTTCTCCAGCAACAGACTGCGATAGAGCCCGATGACCGCCCACATGGGATTGATCTCTCCCAGCCAGAACCACCCTTCCGGAACCATCGCCGGCATGTAGACGACCGGGCTTGCGAACATCCAGATATTCAGGACGAACGGCAGGGCCTGCCGGAAGTCCGGCACGGTCACGCAGACCGCGGCGAGGCCCCAGGCCAGCCCCATCACATAGATCATCTGCACGAGGACCGCCACCGGCATGGCCCAGGCCCAGACACCGAGGGCGCCCTTCCATGCCAGCACCATCATCAGCACGGCCAGCACTGCGAGACCGGAGGTGGCGGCGCTCAGCACGCGACAGACCGGAAAGACTTCCGTCGGGAACACGACTTTGTTCAGCAGCGGCGCGTTCGCGGCGATGGCCCCCGACGCCGCCGTGAGCGGCTCGGCCAGCAGGAGCCACGGCGCCAGCCCGGTGAGCAACACAATCCAATAGGCCTGTCCCTGGGCAGCCCCTTGGGCCGGGTGGAAGACGACGGTAAAGATGAAGGCATAGAGGCCGACGAGGAACAGCGGCTTAATGATCACCCACCAGAGGCCCAGGACCGATCCGGAGAATTGTTTTTT
>SWDL01000148.1 GCA_005116795.1 Nitrospira sp.
GAGGGTTCGCGCCTCGGGCATGGCGGTTTCCAGATCTTTGATCCGTGTCTCATGGCTGGGGTGGGTCGACATGAACTCGGAGGGGGCCCCGCCTCCGCCCGCCCCCATCCGCTCCCAGAGACGGACGGACTCTTCAGGCTCGTAGCCCGCCTGGGCTGCCAGCAGGAGGCCGATATAGTCGGCTTCCGACTCGTGCTTTCGGCTGAACGGCAACAACAGGCCGACCTTGGCCCCCAACCCCAAGGCCTGCATCGCGGCCTGAGAAGCCAGCGGATCCATTCCGGACACGCCCAACAAGACTTGCGCCACCACCATTCCCCCTTGGGCCAACTGCCCCTGACTCATCCGTTCAGCCCCGTGCCGGGCCAAGGCATGGATCACTTCGTGGCCCATCACGGCCGCCAGACCCGCTTCATTCTTGGCGAAGGGGAAGAGTCCGGTATACACGGCCATCTTCCCGCCGGGAAGAGCGAAGGCATTCGGCGTCCGGTCGTCCTTGATCACCACAACCTGCCACTCAAACCGCTTGGCTGATTCCGCATATTTCGACACCTTGGCCGCCGCGATGATTCGGGCCGCCACTCGGGTGACCGGTTCAACCTCTCGAGGGTCCTGCGAAATCTTGTTCCTCGGATCATTGAGGACTTCTTGAAAGGCCTGGATCCCCATCTGCTGTTCTTGTGATTCCGAGACGAGCAAGATCTGAGACCGATCCGTGTAGGGGTTCGTCGCGCAGCCGGCGCCGAGCGTCAGTAGCAGAATGATCAGATGAAACCATCGTCGCTCTCGAACTGGCACGCCCATGCCCTGTCTCCACCCCGACCGGTTCCACATGACTCGCCCCGATCCCCTTGTCGGATTCTGCAGGACCCTCGACAAATGGTCAAGCAGGAGGAGAGCCTCACGGGAACCCGGCAACTCCTGTCTAGTGGATCGCCCCAAACAACTTACTCGCGCCCTCTCTCTGCCCGCAGTCTAGGCTATCTGACTGATTCAGAAGTCGGGAGTCAAGTCCAAGGAGTCAGGGTAAGGGCAGGTCTGGGTCTGGGTAAGGTCCTAAGAAGAGACGAGTCGGGCTCGTCGCTTCTCTTGTTGTCGCCGGGCGCATGTTCATGCTCTCACAAGCATCTAGCACCCACCGTAAAAGAACAGGTATGATGCCCGCGCGGAGTCCGAGGACACATCCATCCGTCACCAATAGGTTCGAACACGTGAAAATTCGACGTAAACCGCCGAAACCGGCCCAATCGGGCACGCCGCTCTATGTGGTGGGCTACTCTGGAGCCACGCCCAGTCCCGAGGAACTGCAATGTTGGTTTGACGTGGACTATGGCGGCCCGCTCAAATTGTTGACGGGCTCCTCCCCGCAGAAAGACCAGGCCGCCGGCTCTCTGCAGGCCATGCACGGCCCCTGGCGCGCGCACTGTCAGATGGCCTGCGCTCCCGCCGAGGCTGCCCGATGGGCAGCGGGGTTGGAGTGGCGGCATGAGCGGGCCGCCACCGTCACCCCCGTGAGCGCCGCGCCTCGCGATATCGTCGATGTCGTCCTCCTTGCCGCCCGGCTGGCCCGTGGGCTCAGCCTGCTGACGGGGGGTACCGCCTTCGATCTGCGGACGCAGACCTTTTTGAATCCCTCGGATTGGATCGATCGTCGATTGGAGCAGTTTGCCGCCGCCGATCACGTGACGGTGCGCCATGACGAGACACCAGACGGCACACAGGAATGGTTCTTCACGCAGGGGCTGGCCAAGTTCGGTCTGAGTGAGATCGAATCCTTCCAGCCGCGCGGCCTGCCGGATCAGCCCGTGACTGAGCGTCTGACCGACATCGCACAGGAATTGATCCGGCTCGGCCAGGTTCCCACAGTCGGCACGGCGGTCGCCCTCCCGCTGCTCGACCTGTCGATTCAGGCCGTCCGTCACCGGACGGCGACCTACGCCGGGGCATCTCTCATTCTCCGGGAGATCACCTGGCGGGCCTTGTAAGAACATTCGTCCGGAGCCAGTTGACAAACTTTTGAGCAACGTGGTACCAAAATCGGTTCCGGAGACACGTGTGGTGCTCACCATTTATACTTTAGAAGGAGGTCCCGAATGTCGGATATAGCTCCCGAGATCAAAGTCGGCGATACCGCCCCCGATTTCACGCTGAAGGATCAGGATCAGAAGGACGTGAAATTGGGCGAGTTTCGCGGGAAGAAAAACGTGGTGCTGGCGTTCTATCCCCTCGATTGGAGCCCGGTCTGCACGGGCGAGAACAAGTGCTTGACCGACGATTTCCCTCAGTTTCAATCGGCCAATGCCGAGCTGTTCGGGATCAGCACCGACAGCTTTTTCTCGCACAAGGCCTGGGCCGATTCGCTGGACCTCAAGCATCGATTGCTGGCGGACTTCAATCGAGAGGTGGTCAAGAAGTACGGCCTCTACTTTGAACCGCTGAATTGCGGGAAGCGGGCAACCGTGATTGTGGACAAGAACGGCAAGGTGGCCTATGTCAAAGTGCAGGAAATCAAGGTGGCGCGAGAGGACAAGGACATCTTCGCGGCGCTGGCAAAATTAAGTTAACCAGCGGTAGGGACTGAGTGCTGAGAGGGATATTCCTTTCAGCCTCAGTCCGCAGTCTTCATTTCTGAGTCTTTCCGATGAGCGGAACACTCGAAGACGTCAGTGACGCGAACTACAAGGAGTTCACGGACGCCCCGGCGTCGATCGTGGCGTACGGTCTAGCGACCTGCGAGCCCTGCAAAGCCTACGATCCCGTCCTCGAAGAGACGGCGGCCAAGTTTCCGAACGTCAAAGTCGGCAAGGCCAAGATGCACGTCCCCGGCCGGTGTCGTGAGATCAAGAGGACGCACTCGTTTGAAACCTACCCGACCACCCACCTGTTCTCAAAGGGCAAACTGCTGCTCACACGCGAAGGCCAGATCGAGGCGGCCGAACTGGCCGCCTTGATCGCCGATCATCTCTCACCCTAGGCTGAAGTTCCTCAACCAGAATCGCGCATTTCTCCTCTCGAATCCGACCATGAGCTGATTCTGCGCTGTTGTTGTTCTGGCGACACCGTGATGGCTTGGAGCCGTTCGAGGGCACGCGCCTGTTTGGGGGTCGCCGTGGTGACGATCTCGAAGCGCGGCGCATCGTCGCCACGGCCTCGGGGGCGGCCGGTGTGACGCCCCATGGGGCTGAGTTCGTCCGGCAAGGTGCGAAAGCTGTGTGTCGACGGGCCGTCTTCGAGGCGGCGCGTCGAGGCTTTGCGCTGCGCGGCCTGCGAGCGCTGCGCGGGTGTCACCGGATCGCGCGTGGCCTTCGCAGCGAGGTTCTCGTCGGCGAACAGCCACGCGCGCCACGCCTCGCGCATGTGCCACTCCACGTAATAGGCGAGCACGCACAGGAAGATGTGGGCACGCACGCGGTTTTCCGTGCGGTGGTGAATCGGGCGGATCTTCAGGTCTACCGTCTTGATCGTGCGAAACGCTCGCTCTACTTGGGCGAGCGCCTTGTAGGTGCGCACCAGTTCGGCGCTGTCCATCTCAGTGGGAGCAAGCGGGCTGCGAATCACGTACAGCCCATCGAGTGCCGCCTCCGCCGCCACCGAGGCGGCCAGCACCTGGTAGCTAAAGTTCTGCTCGCCGATGTTGAGTTCGATGTGCTTGGCCATCTTGAACTTGTGCAGCACCTTGCCCACACGCACCCCGATCTTGCCCGCTCCACGCAGTGCGCCGCGCTCGACCATCGCACGCACCCGCTCCAACTCCTCCTGTGTGGCCTCCAGCAGCGCCTGGCGCTTGTGCCCGCGCAGACGCCCCAGCACCTCGTTGCGGCACGCCACCAGTCGCTCGCCCGGGTAATCCGGATGGGTGATCTCGAACAGGTTACGCGCGTCAAACAGCCCCAACTGTAGCGCCCCGCCTTCCACCAGTGCGCGAATCTGCGCGCTCTTCAGCGCCGTGATCCACGCCAGCCCCGCATGGGTGCGCCACGGCTCCACTGCCGCTTGGCTGATCATCCCCCGGTCACCCACCAGCACCACCTGTTCGATCCCGAAGTCGCGCTTCAGACGCAGCACCTGCGGCAGCAGCGTCGAAGGGTCGCTGACGTTGCCCTCGTACACTGACACCGCCACCGGGCAGCCACGCCGGTCGGTGAGCAGGCCGTAGTTGACCTGTAGCTTGCCGCGTCTGCCGTCGCGGCTGTAGCCAAGCTTGGCCAGCGGGCAGCCACGGCCCTCCAAATAGCTCGACGATAGATCGTAGAGTGCCACCGCTCCCTCGCCCAGATGGCGAGCCGCCAACTTCTTCTCGATCCCATCCTGGCGCTCGAGCAGCCAATCCATCGCTTGGTACAGATCATCCTCGTCCGCCCGTGCCACCCCGAACGGCGGCGCCAGCGTCGTGGTGTGCCACCAGCGCGTGGTGGCGAGCTTGGTGCGTGGTGCGAGAAGGCGCGCGGCCACCAGCGCGCACACCAGATCGCGCTCTGGCTGCGCGCGGGCACTGAGCAATCTGGCGAAGTCGAGCTTTTGCATGGCTACCGAAACGGCGTGCACATGGCCGTGCGGGAGAGACCGGATGACTTCGAACAATTCCCCGACTGGCCGCTGTGGCTCGCCACGCAGTACGGCGCGAATGGCGTCGATCTGCTCTTCGCTCAGCGTGGATAGGTTGGCCAACGTGCGTTTTCTCACGCACGAGCCGTCGCGGTAGGACTCGCGCAACAAGAACGTGGGGCGTGAATCGCGGTTCGGGACGACGTCGATGTGCATGGGCACACCGTACATAAGCCGCGCTTGAAAAGCAAGTAATTACATGGCTACATAGTTCATTCGGATTCTCCCCAACAACCCCTTGTTCTCACTCGTAAAACGCGGCGCAAGAAGGCTTCGGAATGGGGGGAACTTCAGTCTAAAGCATCAAGGCCGAGAGCACCCCCTCCGTGCGTTGACGACGCCATGTCGTGAGGTTCGAGGCGTAGAGTCCTTCGGCGCGCAGCAGCGCCCCCAGGCTGCCCACTGCGGTACAGGCATCGGCCAATTTCAGGATGCGCAGCTTGTCCTCCGCCGTGAAGCGTCGCCGGGTCGGCGTGGCGACCACCTCGGGGTCTGGCGGGACGATCACGGCGGGTCGGGGGGAGGCGACTCTTGGGGGGACTCGTCCGCAGGCAGCGTCGTCACCCGCTGCGTTCCTTTAAATCCTCGACTGTCGTACTTCTTGTCCGCATGCATGATGGGTGCTTCTCCTCCGCCCGCTACTCTAATTGAAGAGAGGCAAACTGTCCCACTCATATTGGCACAGAGGGGTGCGGCGCGGTTGGCGTGGAGCGACATTGCGAGGGAGTCATGCTGATGTGCGTAGCGGGAAAACGGACGAGGCCAGACAGACGACGGCTGCTGGGCCAGTCGTCGTCTGATCGGAGGGCCCCCGCTTTCTGAAGTGGGGGATGGGGGGAGCCGCAGCGTTTGCCTGCTAGCTACAGCAGCGCGACGAACTCGCACCGGAACGGAGACGCCGACCGCGACGGACTGAAAAGACTCAACTTCCGGCAGACAGCGCTTTCGCAATCAGCGCCTGAGCCTCTCCTTGAATTCGCCGGAGGCGATCTTTGCCGCGGAAGGATTCGCGTAGGTTTGTACACATCCTCAGTGCCGGAGGGGCGGGGGCCGAAACCCCGAGTTAGGCTGCGGCACCGGTGCCCCGTCCCAAGACCCTTGCGATGTCACGAGGCCGCGCACCGAGCATCACCAGCCCACGCAACAGAAGATCGATCGACACCGTCCGGTCTGCCGCTTCCATCTTCGCCACACGGGACTGACTCGATCGCAGCCGTTTGGCAAGGGCAAGCTGCGAGAGGCCGTGGGCCTCGCGACGCGCCCGTAGTGCCTGACCCAAGTTCACCTTCATTTCCACGAGGGAGGCTTCTTCAGGACTCAGCCCCAAGAAGGTGCTCGCCGTTCCGACTCGCCAGCCCTTCGCCTCAAGCCGCTTCTGCTTCACCTTGTTCATGTTCACTCCTCCTCGCGCGCCGCCTGATCATAGGCGCGAAAACGCCGCTGAGCCCGCTGTATTACCTGCTGTGGAGTCGCCTGCGTTGTCTTGCTGAAGACCTCAGCGATCACGATGGCGTCGGAATCCATGCGGTACACAATGCGCCAGGTCGCTGTCTCATCAGGAATCCGCAGTTCGTGACAGCGCGGACCGATTGTGGGCATCGGCCGCGACTGCGGCATGCTCAACTTCTCTCCTCGTTGCAGGCGTCGCAGGAGCACGCCGGCTTCGAGTCGGGCCGCAGCCGAAAACGGTGGGCTCTTCACCTCTGCGTGCAACCAGACTAGCGGTTTGTCTGCCGGCCCCATCAACCGCCACTATATGTCATTAGTGACATAATCGCAAGTCCGGTCCCACACGAGCGGAGGAGGGGTTGGGCCTGCTTAAGTGCTGCCAGCGCTTAAGCAATCAGCGCCTGGCTTCTTCTTGGATGCGGCGGAGGTGGTCGGTTCCGCGGAAGGATTCAGCGTAGAGTTTCTACACGTCCTCGGTGCCGGAGGGCGGGCGGCAAACCAGCCCTGTTCGGTGACGACTTTCAGTCCGACGATCGCTGCACCTTTGCCCGGGCGGTGTCAGAAGGCAGACGCATCTGGGGGGCGTTTGATAGCCGGTCGGCTCACTCGAGGATCTCGACTTTGACGTGGCGGTGCCCACGGCGAATGCGGTATCTCCGAAAGTCAGCCAGGTCAAGCGTGAAAACCTTGGTGATGCGCAACGATTCCGCGGCCACAATGAGGGAGGCGTCAGCCAGATCCATTGGATGATCACCGTACTGTTCCATCAGTTCGAACGCCCGCGCAGTCGCCGTCTGATCCATGAACCACATGGATACGCCGCCCTCAAGAATGAAGTCGCGCAACCGGTCTGCTCCGACGCTGTTCGGCGTCAGCAGATGGAAGGCTTCGGTCAAGGCCGGCGTCGTGGTGAAGAGCGTATCGCGCACGCCACTCAGGATTTCCTTGCATCGCCCATGCTCGGCATCTTGAGGATCGAACAGCGCCACGAACGGTCCGGTATCCACTAGGATCATTCGCGGCGTTTCCGCCGCAAGGCGAGCTCCATGCCGCGTCGAGTTTCGGTCGAGGGGGCGAGTGCGTACCCGCCCGGGCCAAGATCAAGACGGCGGTAGATCTCGAAGGCCGATTGCGGGCTGCTGCGGCTGACCTCATCACGTAGGACCAAGACGCCTCGTTTGAGCGCAGTAGACACAGACCATCCCGTTTTCTGCGTCACTTGCTTCAGCACTTTCTCGGTTTCGTCATCAAGTCGAACGGTTCGGAGACCCATGCATGCCTCCTTGCAATGTGAAAGTGTATACACACTGTAATACATTCTAGGCGCGGCGTCAACTTGCTCGTATCCAGTCACTGCTGCCGGGGGAGGACTGCTTAGGCCTCTGCCAGGGCTTTCGCTATCAACGTCTGAGCTTCTTCCTGAATCCGCCTTAGGTGTTCTATTCCGCGGAAGGATTCGGCGTAGAGTTTGTACACGTCCTCAGTTCCGGAGGGGCGCGTGGCGAACCAGCCCTGGTCGGTGACCACTTTTAGTCCACCGATCGTTGCACCGTTGCCAGGGGCGGTGGTCAACATGGCGACAATCCTGTCTCCGGCCAGCTCGGTCGCCTTGACCTGATCCGGTGACAGCTTCGAGAGAGTCGCTTTCTGTTCGGGTGTGGCCGCCGCGTCGATCCGCTCGTAGACGGGCTCTCCCAATTCCTTGGTCAGGTCTCGATACAGCTCGGCTGGGTCACGACCGGTCTTGGCCAGCATTTCCGCGGCCAGGAGGTCCATGATGATGCCGTCCTTGTCGGTGGTCCAGACCGTGCCATCGCGACGGAGGAAGGACGCCCCGGCGCTTTCTTCTCCACCGAAGCCGACCGAGCCGTCGAGCAGTCCATTGACGAACCACTTGAAGCCGACCGGCACTTCGACGAGCTTCCGCCCCAGCTTGCCCACCACGCGATCGATCAGGCTGCTGCTGACCAGCGTTTTCCCGACCGCGGCGCTCGATTTCCAGCCTGGCCGGTTCGAAAAGAGATACCAGATCGAGACCGCCAGGAAATGGTTCGGATTCATGAGGCCGGCGGATGGGGTGACGATGCCGTGGCGGTCGGTGTCGGCGTCGTTGCCGAAGGCGACGTCGAAGCGATCTTTCAGCGCGATCAGGCCGGCCATGGCATAGGGTGAGGAGCAGTCCATCCGAATCTTGCCGTCCCAGTCCAGCGGCATGAAGCGGAAGGTGGCGTCGATCGAAGGATTGACGACGTCGATGGTCAGCCCGTAGCGCTCCGCAATCGGATGCCAGTAGGCCACGCCGGAGCCGCCGAGCGGATCGACGCCGAGCTTCAACTTCGCGGCACGGATCACGGCAAGATCGACGACGTTCTGTAAGTCGCCGACGTAGGCGCCAAGATAGTCATGCGCATGGGTGGTGGAGGCGCGGCGGGCCCGGGCGTAAGGGAGGCGCCCGACTCCGTGCAAGTCGGCGCCGATGAGCGCGTTGGCCCGCTCCTCGATCCATTTGGTCGCTTGCGTATCGGCGGGGCCCCCTTGCGGCGGATTGTATTTGATGCCGCCGTCCTCCGGCGGATTGTGCGAGGGCGTAATGACAATGCCATCGGCCAGGCCGGACGTCCGGTTGCGGTTATAGGTCAGAATCGCATGCGAGATGACGGGCGTCGGCGTGTAGCCGCCGTCCCGGTCGACCATCGTCGCGACTCCGTTGGCCGCCAGCACTTCGAGCGCGCTTGCGAAGGCCGGCTCTGAGAGCCCATGCGTATCCATGCCGAGGTACAGTGGCCCGGTCGTGTTCTGCGCCTGACGGTAGTCGATGATCGCCTGTGTCACGGCGAGAATGTGCGCTTCATTGAAGCTGCGCTTGAAGGCCGATCCCCGGTGGCCCGATGTGCCGAACGCGACGCGCTGCTCGCGGACTGCCGCATCCGGCTTCTCGCTGTAATAGGCCGTGATCAGTCGAGGGAGATTGATCAGAGATGATACGGGCGCCGGTGTGCCGGCTCCTGGATGAGTGGCCACGACGTTCTCCTCTGGCTCAGGAGTGTGGGTGTAGCCCGCTTCACGCACCCCTGTCAACTGGGGGATTGATCCGAACCGCCATTATTGCGTTTCGTTGACTCTCTTTGGACCCACACCTATAATCGCTTGCTATCAATCCGTGCAGCCTGCCTGTGGCTCATCTTATGGCGCGATTCCCCAAGGAAGGGTTCAGCGGGACTCTCCATGCCGTCAAGGAGGGCTTCCGACATGCCTTTGCCGTTCGCCCCAGCGATGATCACCTGACCGCAGAAGACCTCGCGCTTCTCCATCGAGTCGCCGAGGCCGTGGTGCGGCGCGGCATGGCCACTCCGGCGACCGTGGCGCTGGAGTCCATCGGGCCGTTGAACTTCCTCGGGAGCCAGGCGCTGCACGTCCTGACCCCCTTCCTGGAGCTGGCGTTCAATCCGGTCGACCTGGAACGGATCGCGGCCTTGCTGGAGCGCCGGGAGACGGTCACGCGATTGATCGCCCTGATCGAGTCCCACACGGCTGCGCGGGATGTGACGACGCAATGACCACGCCGTCCCAGCCGCTCTCCGTCATCATCGCCACCGACTGCGGGAGCACGACCACTAAAGCCATTCTGATCGAGAAGGTCGGCAGCGAGTATCGCCAGACCTTCCGCGGTGAAGCCCCGACGACGGTCGAAGCGCCGTTTGAAGACGTGACGCGTGGGGTGCTCAATGCCATTGCGGAGATCGAAGAGCTCTCTGGACGGACCATTCTGGACGGCGAGCGGATCATTACCCCGAACAAGGCGAAGGACGGTCAACCGAAGGTCGGCGTCGATATCTACGTCTCCACCAGCAGCGCCGGCGGCGGCTTGCAAATGATGGTGGCGGGGGCGGTGCAGAGCATGACGGGCGAAAGCGCCCAGCGCTGCGCGCTCGGCGCCGGGGCCATCGTGATGGACGTCTTGGCCTTGAACGATGGGCGTCTGCCGCACGAGAAGATCGAACGGATTCGCGCGCTGCGGCCGGACATGATCCTGCTCTCCGGAGGGACCGACGGCGGGACGGTGACGCACGTCGTGGAGATGGCGGAGTATATCGCGGCGGCGGAGCCCAGGCCACGTTTGGGCATGAGCTATACCCTTCCGTTGATCTACGCCGGGAACAAGGATGCCCGACCGCGCGTGCGGGAGATTCTGGAGAACAAATCCTCATTGGTGATCACGGACAATATTCGCCCGCAGCTTGAGCGCGAAAACCTCGCGCCGGCCCGCAATAAGATTCATGACCTGTTCCTGGAGCACGTCATGGCGCAGGCGCCGGGCTACAAGAAGCTCATCGACTGGGCCGGGGCGCCGATCATGCCGACGCCGGCGGCCGTCGGGCTCATTATGCAGGCGATTGCGAAGCGCGACGGGATCAATCTGATCGGGGTCGATATCGGGGGCGCGACCACCGACGTATTTTCCGTGTTCGGCGAGGTGTTCAATCGGACGGTGAGCGCCAATCTCGGGATGTCGTACAGCATTTCCAATGTGCTGGCGGAAGCGGGGCTGGCGAACATCATGCGGTGGGTGCCCTTTGCGATCAATGAGGAGACGCTTCGGAACCGCATCAAGAACAAGATGATCCGGCCGACGACCATTCCGCAGACCCTGGATGAATTGCAGATCGAACAGGCCATCGCGAGGGAAGCGCTCCGTCTCGCCCTGATGCACCATAAGTCGCTGGCCACGGGTCTGAAGGGAGTGCAGCAGGAGCGGACCATCTCCGACATTTTCGAGCAGAAAACGTCGGGACAGACGTTGATCGACATGCTGAAACTCGATCTGGTCGTCGGGAGCGGCGGCATCCTGTCTCACGCGCCGCGCCGCGTCCAAGCGATGCTGATGATGGTGGATGCCTATGAGCCGTTGGGGTTCACGCGGTTGTCGGTCGACAGTATTTTCATGATGCCGCACTTGGGCGTGCTCTCGACCGTGAATGAACAAGCAGCGACGGATGTCTTTGTGCGCGACTGCATGGTCTATCTCGGGACTTGCGTGGCGCCGATCGGCCAGGGGAAGGCCGGCGAGCGCTGCACAGACTACACGATCACCTTCCAAGGCGGTCGAGCTCCGGAGCAAGGGAGTCTGCCCTTCGGTGAGTTGCGACTCCTTCCGCTGGGGACCGACGAGAAGGCGACGGTGGAGTTGCGTCCGGCGAAGCAGGTGGATGCGGGAGCGGGCAAGGGCATGGCAGTCACCAAAGAGGCGCGCGGCGGTGTGGTGGGGCTGATGCTGGACGCGCGCGGCCGCCCGCTGCAATTGCCTGTCGATGAGAAGGCCCGAGTCGCCGCGCTGACGAAATGGTATAAAGCGTTGGAGCTTTACCCTCGCGTCTGAGGTGGGAGGATTGAGGTTGGGGGCGACTGAGTAGAAAACGGCGGTTTCGGGGAAGCGAAGCTTCTCCTGCCTCAAGCCTCTACCCTCCGACCTCTATGTAACCATGGCGCATTCCTACACACCAGGTCTCACCGTCACCGAGCGGACTGTCGTTCGCAAACGGCGATTGCTGCCGATTCCCGGGACTGTGTTGTGCAAGGTGGGGGATCAGGTCAAGCCGGACACGGTTGTCGCTCGTGCCGAGCTGGCCGGCAAAGTTCACGTCGTCAATGTGGCGAACCTCCTGGGCGTGGCGCCCGATGAGGTGAAGGACTACCTGATCAAGAAACCGGGGGATGCCATTCAGAAGGCTGACATCCTCGCGGAGAACAAGCCGTTCATGAAGTGGTTCAAGACGGAAGTGCGCTCGCCGGTTCAGGGTACGGTGGAATCGATTTCGGCCGTCACCGGGCAGCTCTTGCTGCGGGAACCCCCGCAACTGTTGGATCTCCTGGGCTATGTGCACGGGACGGTGGTGGAGGTCATTCCGAATCAGGGGGCGACCGTCGAGACGGAGTGCAGCTTCGTCCAGGGGATCTTCGGTATCGGCGGGGAAACCTGGGGGGAGGTCGTGATCGGCGTGTCTGCGCCGGATCAGGCGCTCACCGCGAGCCATGTGCTTCCGGATTGGAAAGGGAAGATCGTGGTGGGCGGGTCCTTTCTCGGTATGGATGTGATGAAGAAGGCGAAAGAGGTCGGTGTGGCGGCGCTCGTCGTCGGCGGAATTCATGACAAAGACTTACGCGAGCTGTTGGGCTATGATCTCGGCGTGGCCATCACCGGCACGGAGCGGGTGGGGTTGACGTTGATCGTCACGGAGGGATTCGGGTCCATTCCCATGGCGGGCAAGACCTTTGCCCTGCTGAGCCGCCATGTCGGGCAGCAGGCGTCCGTGTCCGGCGCCACGCAGATTCGAGCGGGCGTGATTCGCCCGGAGATTCTGATTCCCCGTGGGGCGGGAGCCGGTCGGCGTCAGGATGGGGGCGTGGCAGGAACAGAAATCACTGGGATCAAGGTGGGGGATCAAGTGCGGGTCATTCGCGATCCGCTGTTCGGACAGATCGGGTCTGTGGCCGCCTTGCCGGCGGATCTCCAGGCCATCGAAACGGAAAGTCAGGTGCGCGTCTTGGAGATCGAGTTTCCGGATCGGCGCCGCGCGGTCATCCCGCGTGCCAATGTGGAAATCATTGAAGGGCAGTAAGAAGCCATGCTGAATGGTGAATGCGGAATGATGAATCGATGCGCAATCCTGCGATCGTTCCGAATCTTCGTTCAGCCTTCAGCCTTCAGCCTTCAGCGTTTCCTGCTGTTCATCTGTTTGCTCGTGTCGCCGGTCTGGGCGCAGGAGCCGAGCTCGCCCGGCACACCGAGTATCGCGGCCCCTCAGGACGTACGGGTCATCGATGCGGCCAATGACGGCGGCGGGGCCCTGACCGTCTTGTGGGCGCCGAGCCCTTCCGATGGTTCCGCGCGGCGCTATCAAATTCTCTTGGCGAACGGTGCGGGGCCCCTTGATCCCGCGGCGATGAAAATGGTGGCCGAGTTTCCCTCCAATACGCACTATGTCCGGGAAGCCAAGTATGGCTGGTGGACTAGGCCGGCCGACCCGGAGGCGCATCACTTCGCCTTGAGATCAGGGAAGGGGATAGAGCTCAAGGACGGCACGCCCTACAGCGTGGCGGTGGCCGCCGTTCAGGGTGACGCTCGAGCCGCGGCCCCCCCCGTGACCGCAGAGTCCCAACCCAACTGGGTCAACTGGAATCAGATGAACAATCTGTTGCTGGCGCTCCTGTTCGGGGGCGTGGTCTTTGCCTCGATCCAGGTGGCGAAGCGCCGGGAGATCTTCCTGCGGCGTATTCCTGGTCTGGATGCGGTGGATGAGGCCATCGGTCGCGCGACGGAACTGGGGAAGCCGATTCTCTACCTGACCGGCGCGCACGATATGAGCGATCCCTCCACCATCGCTGCGGCGGTGATTTTGGGTCGAGTCGCCCGGCGGGTGGCGTCGTACGAAACGGAGCTGCTGGTCCCGCATCGCGATCCCATCACCATGGCCGTCTGTCAGGAGATCACCAAGCAATCCTATCTCGAGGCCGGGAAGCCGGATGCCTTCAA
>SWDL01000120.1 GCA_005116795.1 Nitrospira sp.
GGCATGAAGAGTTGAAGCCGGTTCGAGGTGGGTTGGGGGTATCGATCCTCTCGACTTCCAAAGGCCTTATGACGGACCAGGAGTCCAAGCGGTCGAAGTTGGGCGGTGAACTGCTCTGTCAGGTGTGGTGAGTCTTATGTCACGTATCGGACGAAAGCCGATCCAGATTCCGAAGGGTGTTGAGGTCAGCGTGGCCGGCCAGCAGGTGGCCGTCAAAGGTCCGCTGGGTCGATTGGCGTGGGAGTTAGGAGACGGGGTGTCCGTGCAGGTAGCGGACAGTCTTCTGCAAGTGAATCGGGCCGGCAATGATTCTCATACGCGAGCGATGCATGGGCTGGTGCGCGCGGAATTGCACAATATGATCGACGGCGTGATCAAGGGCTATGAGCGGTCTCTCGAAGTGACGGGGGTCGGTTACAAAGCCCAGTTGCAGGGGAAATCCTTGAGCTTCAGCGTCGGATATACCCATCCGGTCGTCTATGATCTGCCTGCCGGCATCGATGCCAAGGTCGACAAGCAGACGCTCATTACGATCAAAGGGATCGACAAGCGGCTTGTGGGACAGACGGCCGCTGATCTCAGAGCCATCAAGCCCCCTGACGTGTATAAGCAGAAGGGGGTTCGGTATTTGGGTGAGCAGCTTCGCAAGAAGGCAGGGAAGACCGGGAAATAAGTGGGCCAGTATGAATACGATTGAGAAGGCTAAAAAACTTGAACGTCGGAAGCAACGGGTTCGTCTGCGTATTACAGGCACATCGGCCAGGCCGCGCCTCAGTGTGTTTCGGAGCAAGATTCATATTTACGCGCAGATCATTGACGATCTGAAGGGGCACACCTTGGCGGCCGCCTCGACGGTCGATCCGGAAATTCGGAAGTCGGTCAAGTCCGGGGGAACCATGGCCGCGGCACAGGCCGTTGGAAAGCTGCTGGCCGAACGTGCCAAAGCCAAGTCAGTGCTGGCCGTGGTGTTTGATCGAGGGGGCCGCCTGTACCATGGGCGCTTGAAAGCGCTGGCGGAGGCCTCTCGAGCCGGTGGATTGCAATTCTAGGCCTTTGCGTGGGAGTGTATCTTTGTGAGAATTAATCCGGACGAACTCGATCTTAAAGACAAAGTCGTCTTCATCAACCGAGTGGCCAAGGTGGTCAAGGGAGGCAAGCGGTTCAACTTTTGCGCCCTGGTCGTCGTCGGCGATGGGCACGGACACGTAGGAATCGGGAAGGGAAAAGCCGCTGAGGTCCCCATTGCCATTTCAAAAGCGGTCGGCCAGGCCAAGAAACACCTGGTTCGAGTCTCACTGAAAGCTGATACGATCCCCCATGAAGTCTACGGGATTTTCGGAGCCGAGCGTGTGCTCATGGAGCCTGCAGCCGCAGGAACGGGAATCATCGCCGGAGGCGCGGTGCGAGCGGTCGTGGAGTTGGCGGGAGCGCATAACATTATTGCCAAGACTCTTGGACGGGGCAACCCCTTCAACACGGTTCGGGCGACGCTGAACGGACTGTTACAGCTCCGTGACCCGGTTGAAGTCGTTCGGTTGCGGAAGGCTGGAATTGAATCGTAAGGCGATGGTTGACAAGGGGTGATGAAATGTCGAGCCCGCGTTCACTGACGATTGTCCTGAAGCGAAGTCCGATCGGGACCGCGCAGCGGTACCGGCAGGTGCTCTATGGGCTTGGTCTTCGGAGGATGCACCAATCCGTGGTCCGTCCCGACACGCCCCAGGTGCGAGGGTTGATTCGAAAGGTCGTCCATCTTTTGGAAGTGACACCGTCATGAAGCTCCATCAACTGGCCCCCGCTGCGGGCTCGAAGCGTCGAAAAAAGCGGATCGGCCGTGGGCCTGGGTCCGGTCATGGCAAGACGTCGACCAAGGGGCACAAAGGTCTGCTGGCTCGTTCCGGAGGCGGAAAGCGTCCTGGATTCGAGGGAGGCCAGATGCCCCTCGTTCGTCGGCTGCCGAAGGTTGGGTTCAAAAATCCGTTCCGGATCGACTATGCCGTCGTGAACCTGAAGACCTTGGCCTTGTTGGGGGCCGTGGATCGGATTACGCCGGAGACGCTGGTGGAGGCGGGTCTGGTCCGCCGCAAGTCGCGCCCGATCAAAGTGTTGGGCTCCGGAGAGGTTGGACGCCCCCTTGTGATCCAGGCCCACAAGTTCAGCAAGTCGGCGATGGAGAAGATCCAGGCGGCCGGCGGGAGGGCTGAGGTCATCGGCGGTGTTTGAGCGACTCTTTACCAGCTTCCAGAACATCTTCAAGATCCCCGAGCTCCGGATCCGCATCCTGTTTACGCTGGGGATGCTGGTTGCGTACCGCATCGGCGCCCACGTGCCGACTCCCGGGATCAACAATGAAGAGCTGGCCAAGTTTCTTCAGGAAAGGGGAGGATCGCTTCTCGGGTTTCTCGACATCTTTTCAGGGGGGAATCTCTCGCGGCTGACGATCTTCGCGCTGGGCATCATGCCGTATATCAGCGCTTCGATCATCTTGCAGCTGTTGACCGTCGTCGTTCCCCATCTGGGAAAACTTGCGAAGGAGGGGGAGCGGGGACGCAAAAAGATCATTCAATATACGCGCTACGGCACGATCGTCATCTCCTTCATTCAGGGCTTCGGGATCGCGGTCGGGCTTGAGGGGATGAACCAGGGCGCGTTCGTGTTGAGCCCCGGCTGGTCGTTTCGCTTCATGACCGTGATTACCCTGACCGCCGGCACGGCCTTCCTGATGTGGCTCGGCGAGCAGATCACGGAGCGCGGCGTCGGAAACGGGATCTCGCTCATCATCTTCGCGGGTATTGTCGCGCGGTTGCCCAGCGCGGTTGCCCAGACGTTTGACCTGTACCAGATTGGCCAGTTGAGCTTTATTCTGTTGATGGCGCTGGCCCTGCTGATGCTGGCGGTCGTGGGGGCCATTGTCTTTCTGGAAAGCGGGCGGCGAAAAATTTCCGTTCAATATGCGAAGCGGGTCATCGGCCGTCGCGTCTATGGGGGGCAGAGTACTCATGTCCCCTTGAAGCTGAACACGGCGGGGGTGATCCCTCCGATTTTTGCCTCCTCGATTATCGCCTTCCCGGCGACGATCGCAGGGTTCATTCAGGTGCCGTGGGTGCAGTCGCTCGGGAGTCAGTTGGCCCCGGGATCGTTGCTGTATACGATGCTGTATGTCGGGCTCATCCTGTTTTTCTGTTTTTTCTACACGGCCGTCGTCCTGAATCCGGTCGACATGGCTGATAACATGAAGAAGTATGGAGGATTCATCCCGGGAATTCGGCCCGGACAACGCACCTCGGACTACATTTACGGCGTGTTGACCCGCATCACGTTTGTCGGCGCCTTGTACTTGGCCGCTGTCTGCGTCATCCCGGAGTTCTTAATCTATAAACTCAACGTGCCCTTCTATTTCGGTGGGACATCGTTGTTGATCGTGATCGGTGTGGGACTGGATACGGCGCAGCAGATCGAGTCTCACATGCTCATGAGAAACTATGAAGGATTTCTGGCGAAGGGGCGGCTGAGGGGCCGGAGCGGCTGAGAGACTCAGGATGCGGCTGGTGTTGCTGGGCGCACCCGGTGTGGGAAAAGGGACGCAAGCCGATCAGTTGTCGGTCCGATTCGGTCGTCCGAAGAT
>SWDL01000121.1 GCA_005116795.1 Nitrospira sp.
CTGGTCATCGGGCGCGGTATCGGGGTCCACTGCAGCAACGCGACAAGCAGAAAGGCAGCGAGATGGGCGGCCAGCGAAATCGCCAGCATCGCGCCGAGCCGGCGGAACGCCTGATGCGGCGACTCACTCGTGAGCAAGCCTATCGATGCAGGCATGACAGTTCCCGGGCGCCATGACCGGCCGGCAGCTACCGCCCAGCGCCCTTCGATTTTGAACGTATCGGGTCCTCCACTACCCGCTCTTCTCCCGGGGCATCCGTCACCATCCCCATCTTTTCGATCCCCGCGCGCCTCACACTGTCCATCACCTGCACGACGGAACCATAGGGGACGGTGCGATCCGCCCGCAAGTAGACGCCCACCTCTGGATTGTGTCGCTTGAGCGCGCGGAGCTTGCCTTCGAGCTGCGCCGCGCCGACTGACTCCTTATCAAGGTAGATTTTCTGATCCCGTTCGACCGTGACCACCACCCGCTCTTCCGCCTTGATCGTGTTGCTGGTCGAGAGGGGGAGTTTCACGTCAAGGCCGCGGTCATCTTCGGCGGGATCATCAACATGTTCCCCCTGATCCTCGTGCGGCTCCGCCCGGGCTGGTGGGGCACGCGGCAGTCGATCGCGATCGCGCAGATGCTGTGGTCGGCGCTGCTCATCATGATCACCGGCGGGCGCATCGAGACGCATTTCCACGTCTTCGGCTCTCTCGCGCTGGTCGCGTTCTATCGCGACTGGCGCTGCCTCGTCACGGCGTCCGCGATCGTCGCCGCCGATCGCCTCGTGCGCGGCCATTTCTGGCCCGAGTCGGTGTACGGGATCGCGAATCCGGAGTGGTGGCGATTCCTCGAGCATGCGGCGTGGGTCGCGATCGAGGACATCGTGCTCGTCCGTGGGTGCTTTCGATCCATCGCGGAGATGAAGTTCGTGGCGACCCGAGAGACCGA
>SWDL01000122.1 GCA_005116795.1 Nitrospira sp.
TCACATCCACCGGCCGCGGTCTGCGCCTCGCCGTGATCCGGATACTGTCCTTCTCTTCGACCACCTCAGCCCCGGTTTCTCTGAGCGTGGTCACCACACCGTCCAGATGCTTCGGAACGCAGCGCCGCACGCAGACGTCTCCGCCCGTAATGGCGCCGGCCATGAGGAAGGTGCCGGCCTCGATGCGATCCGGAATGATTTCGTGATCGGCTCCCTCCAGGCTGCGCACGCCCTGCACCGTGATGACATCGGTCCCGGCCCCGTCGATCCGGGCGCCCCGCTTGATCAGAAAAGCGGCCAGGTTGCCGATCTCCGGCTCTTTGGCGGCGTTTTCGATGATGGTCACCCCGTCAGCCAGACAAGCGGCCATCATGAGATTTTCCGTCCCCGTGACCGTCGGCACATCTAGATGGATCCGGGCGCCCGTGAGCCGCGACGCCGTCGCCTTGATATAGCCATGCTCGACCTTGACCTGTGCGCCGAGCTTCGCCAGCCCGGCGAGATGCACATTGACCGGTCTGGTCCCGATCGCGCATCCCCCGGGAAGAGACACCATGGCTTGGCCGCATCGCGCCACCAACGGGCCCAAGACCAGGACCGAGGCCCGCATGGTCTTGACCAGATCGTAGGGCGCTTCCGTCGCCGTGATCTGATCGGCACGCACGACGTACCGCTCGCCTTCGGCACGAACCGCCACACCTAACATCCCCAGCAGCTTCCCCATCGTCACGACATCGACGACGCCGGGTATGTTGGAAAGGACGCATTCTCCTCCGCCGAGCAGGGTAGATGCAAGAATGGGGAGCGCGGCATTTTTCGCGCCGCTGACGCGGACTTCCCCTTCAAGCCGACGGCCTCCGCTGATTCTGATCTGCTCCATCGCCTGCCTGGGCTCGGCCTCACCCCTTTCGTTGCGCGCTCACAACCCGATCCATTCCCCTGAAGTCCTGCCGAACCTGCGCATCGCCGTAGGCCCCCGAGGCCTGGAGATATTCCGCCAACGGGACGCTCTGCTTCTGCCCAATTTCCAGGATCAGCCACCCCCCCGGTCGGAGCCAGCACGGGGCCAGATCGGCGATCCGACGGTGTGCCCGAAGCCCGTCCGGCCCTCCATCCAAGGCGAGCCGGGGCTCAAACTCCGCCACATCCGGTGGCAGCGTCGGCCACTCCCACGCGGCGATATAGGGCGGATTCGAGACGATCACATCCACCGATCCGGCGACACCGGCCGACGCGAGCGGAGCCAGCAGGTCCCCCTGCA
The DNA here is from genome assembly GCA_005116795.1 of Nitrospira sp. Lineage (GTDB taxonomy): Bacteria > Nitrospirota > Nitrospiria > Nitrospirales > Nitrospiraceae > RSF151. The sequence goes on from SWDL01000122.1 coordinate 1,262, forward strand.
AGACCGTGACCCTCGCCTCCACCCGGTTCCGGCTGACGTTCCGCCTCGCGACGTCGACGGCTTGCTGAGACAAATCCGTGGCCCACAGCATCGCGTCGGGGAGCACACGGGCAATGGCCACCGCGATACACCCGGACCCCGTGCAGACATCGACGATCCTGGCGGACCGCTGACTTCCGCAAACACGCAGGGTCTCCTCCACCAGCAACTCCGTCTCAGGCCGAGGAATGAGCACGGCCGGCGTGACCTCACACGTCAACCCGCAAAAGTCTTGGGTCCCGAGCAGGTATTGAACCGGCTCATGCTGCGCTCGGCGAGCGAAGAGCCGTCGCGCCTGCTCGGCCGCATGCCCGCCGACACGCGCAGTCCCATCGGCATGAATGGCCAGCCGCGAGACTCCGAGCGCCTCTTCCAACAGCCAACTGACTTCCCGCTCCGCATGCTCAATGCCGGCCGCGCGGAGCTGAGCCACCCCGTCTCGCCACAGCTGCGCGACGGGAACCGGCTCGGTCGGAATCAGGGCCCCCTGTGCATCCCGACAGGCCGCCGACCGATCCTCCCTCATGGTGGCTCCGGCGCTCATTCCGCCTCCGAAACGGCCGCATGGGTGCTGGCCGTCCGCAACCCTTCAATAATCTCGTCAAGGTGTCCCTCAAGGACCTGGTCAAGCTTGTGCAGCGTCAACCCGATGCGATGGTCGGTCACCCGGTTCTGGGGAAAATTGTACGTCCGCACTTTCTCGCTTCGCTCTCCGGTCCCCACCTGAGCCCGCCGGGTTTGCGCAATCTCGGCGTCCTGCCGCTCCCGCTCCGCTTCCACGATGCGAGCCCGCAGCGTCCGCATGGCCTTCGTCCGGTTCTTGAGCTGCGAGCGCTCATCCTGACAGCTGACCACGACGCCCGTCGGAATGTGGGTGATGCGCACGGCCGAGTAGGTCGTGTTGACGCTCTGCCCCCCGGCGCCCGACGAGCAGAAGGTATCGATTCGGAGATCTTTGGGATCGATGGTCACATCGACCTCATCGACTTCGGGCATGACGGCGACGGTGACCGTCGAGGTGTGAATGCGCCCGCTCGCTTCGGTCGCCGGGACCCGCTGCACACGGTGCACGCCGCTCTCATGCTTGAACGTCCCGTAGCCGCCTTTTCCCTCCACAAACAGGACGACATTCTTCACACCGCCGATGCCCGTCTCGTCGGCTTCGATGGACTCCACGCGAAAGCGTTTGCGTTCCGCATAGCGGAGATACATGCGCATCAAGTCGCTGGCGAACAGCCCGGCCTCATCTCCGCCCGCGCCCGCCCGAATTTCCACGAAGGTATTCCTGTCGTCACGGGGATCCTTCGGCACAAGCAGGACGAGAGCCTTCTGCTCCAGATCCCGTCGGCGCGCCTCCAACTCCCGCATCTCCTCCATCGCCAAGGCCCGCAAATCGGCATCGACCGATCCGTCTTTCTGGAGATGATCGGCCTCGTGCAGTTGCCGGCGCAGCCCTTGGTAGACCTCGAACAGTTCGGCCGTGTCCTCGAGATCGGCCCGCTCTTTATTCAGCTTGCGGATCAGGTCCTGCTGCCCCAGCACAGAGGGATCCATGAGCTGATCATTCAGCTCCCGATAGCGACTCGCCGCGGCGCCCCACTTGGCGACCAGCATCGAGTCTTTTCCCTCGGCGGTTTTCGTCTCAGCCATCCCCATCGACCCCGTCAAAAAATAAGGGACCCTGCCCCGGGCCGAAGCAGGGTCCCTTGCCATGTCGACCTCGCCCTTACTTCGTTTTGCGGGCGTACTTTTTCCTGAACCGCTCGACACGCCCTTCCGTGTCCATAATCTTCTGCGTCCCAGTAAAGAAGGGATGACAATGGGAGCATATGTCGACATGGAGGTCGCCGACCGTGGACCTCGTCAGGAACTTCGCCCCGCACGCACACTTGACTGTCACTTGGTCATACGCCGGATGAATACCCGTCTGCATGGTGCACTCCTCATCACTCGTCACATCCCGAATCGTCATCCCACTGTCGCCGAGTCGGTGGCCGACTCCCGCAGTCGGGACGCTACCGGTTCATCGACTGGAGAAAGTCCTGATTCGTCTTCGTACCCCCGATCTTGTCCATGAGGAACTCGATGGCATCCATGGTCCCCAAGGGACTCAACACTTTACGGAGAATCCACATCTTATTCAAGCGGTCCCGATCGACCAGCAGTTCCTCTTTGCGGGTTCCTGACTGGCTGATGTCAATGGCCGGGAAGATGCGCTTATCAGCCAACCGACGATCCAGATGGACCTCCATATTCCCGGTGCCCTTAAACTCTTCAAAAATCACGTCATCCATGCGGCTCCCGGTATCGACCAACGCCGTGGCCATGATGGTCAAGCTCCCGCCGTTCTCGATGTTCCGGGCGGCGCCGAAGAACCGCTTGGGCTTCTGAAGGGCGTTGGAATCCAATCCGCCGGAGAGGATCTTCCCGCTCGGAGGGGCAATGGTGTTGTACGCCCGGGCCAGTCGGGTGACGCTGTCAAGGAGGATCACCACGTCTCGCTTGTGCTCGACCAGCCGCTTGGATTTTTCCAGAACCATTTCGGCCACTTGGGCGTGGCGCTGCGCCGGCTCGTCGAACGTGGAGCTGATGACCTCGGCCGCCTTGACGGTCCGCTGCCAATCCGTCACCTCTTCCGGACGCTCATCGATCAAGAGCACGATCAACATGACCTCGGGATGGTTCTTGATGATCGCTCGGGCGATGGCCTGGAGCAGCATGGTCTTCCCGGTTCTGGGCGCCGCAACGATGAGTCCGCGCTGGCCCTTCCCGATCGGGGTGATCAATTCCATCACACGCGTGCAGTATTCCTCGGGGTCGAACTCGAGATTGAGGCGCTCCTGGGGATACAGTGGCGTGAGGTTGTCGAACAGGATCTTGTCCCGTGATACTTCCGGATCTTCAAGATTGACCTTTTCGACCTTGAGAAGGGCGAAGTACCGCTCGCTCTCTTTGGGAGGGCGAATCTGCCCCGAGACAATGTCCCCCGTGCGAAGATTGAAGCGGCGGATCTGCGACGGCGAAATGTAGATGTCGTCGGGACCTGGAAGATAGTTAGAATCGGGAGCCCGCAGGAACCCGAAGCCGTCGGGGAGGGTTTCGAGCACGCCCTCCCCGAAGATGACCCCGTTCTTTTCAGTCTGGGCCTGAAGAATCGCAAAGATGAGTTCCTGCTTGCGCAGGTTCGACGCGCCCTCGATCTTCAGATCGCGCGCGACCTCATTGAGATCCCCGATGCTCTTCTGCTTCAGCTCGGCGAGGTACATAGTCTTCTCCTTCAACATGACCACGACGCTTCTCCTCCGTCAAGACACCCATGGCCCGTCGCCACGACGCGCTCTTGATCGTCACACACTGCGGGATATCAGTCGATTTCAGTAATGGCACTGGACAACGGCAGGCGGGTTGATGATGTCGATGTTCGGCTATGGCGGTCCTTGTTTTACGGACCCAACCCATGAACGGCTCAGCTTCTGAACGGTTCAGCTTCCTGGCTTCAGAGTCACCGGCTTGGAGAGGTTCGCCTAGGAAAGCAACTCGGGAGTGGAGAGCGCGTCTTATCCTTACGCTCTTGTGAGCGTCTGAGAATAAACATGCATATCATAGGAAAGCGCCTTCCCCTTGTCAAGCCCCAAGTGAGTTCCCAATTCCAGAGATAGAGATTCCACGCAGCTTGGTTTGGAGCGCGGACGGTCCGAATGTGCCCCCTCCGCCGCGTGGATCTCGTGATCGGGGTCGCGAGCCCTCGCGGGCCCCGCTCCGGTCATCCCTTCTCGGTCACGACGCGGCGAGTGGAGACAGACCGCTTCCGGTCTTCCGCCCACCCCCCGCTGTATGCCGTGACGCGACAGGCGTCAGGGTGCGCCGCCCAGTGTCCAGCACCGCTGGCGGATACCGTGCCAGACGACCAGCGTCTCCGCATCCAGTCCCAGGCGTAAGACCACGCGCCCCGCATGGCGAAGAATCCGTCCGGCGCCCTGGACCAGCCGCCAGCGGATCGTCGCGATCGTGTGCGGCGCCCACGCGGCGGGACAGGCGAGGCGCTTGAAGCCGATGAACAGGTGGTACGCCAGCACGCCGATCCGGAAGAACACGGCATTGGCCCCGGCCTCGCCACAGGGCAGCGGTTCCAGCCCCAGCCCGTGCTTGAGTTCCTTGTGGAAATTCTCGGCTTGGCCCCGTTGATGGTGCCAGACGAGCCCCTCGTGCGCCGTCTTCTCCTCCACCGGCCCATGGCGCGCCACGACGTGAGACACAGACGGCGTCGTGCCCTCGTCGAACAGCTCGCGTTGGCGCCGGGCCTCCCGCTTGATGATCAGGCGAAACGCCGCCTTCGCCGCGGTCATGGTGTGCCCCGCCTCCGCCACCTGATCCCCACCGCCCGGCTCCGGTTCCTGCCAGGCCGCTGGCGTGAGGCCGGCGATCACGGCCTTGACCGCGACATCCTGATCCGCCGTGATGGCCCAGTGCGCCTGATCCGCCTCCAACGCATTGACCAGCTCCGCCTGATACGAGGCACGGTCGGCTCGATCGCGGGCACTCCGTTTGCCCTGGGGCAGCCGAGCCTTGCAGGCCCGGTAGAAGGCCAGTGGTCCGGCCCCAGGCGAGACATTCCCCGCCCGAAACTCATCGACCAGACAGACCGGGGTCTCGAAGAGAAACCCCAGCATCGGCATAGACCCGCGCACCTGTTGATCGCGCCACTGGGCCTCTCGCTTCTCGGCCTCGATCAGGGTCGCATCCGCGTCCAGCGTATAGGTCGCGTCTCCATCACGCCGCAGGAGCCGTGCGTTCAGGACATCGCGCACCTGCCCCAGGCCCACGAGCCCCGCTGGCCCCGTCCGCGCCTCCCCCATGCGCTGCAGCCAATCGCCCAGCGTATCGGGATCAGGAATCGCCTCCCGGTCCAGCCGCCGCATGAGCCCGACTTCGCGCGTCAACGCCCGCAGGTCCTCCAGACAGCGGCCCCCCGCTTGGAGCATCAGGATCAGCCGATCGACAAAGACGGAGGGGGCATCGCCGCGATTGCTGCCCGGGCCAGGCAGGTACCGATCCACCAACCCGCAGAGCCCCAGGCCGTGATTGAACTCCGCCAGCAGCGCCAACCCGCCATGCGCGGTGACGGGCTCTTCGGTCCGTTCCAGTTTGAATCCGAACACCGTTTGTCGTCCCATGCGTCTCACCTTGTCGGTGAAAAGTTGCGTGTCGCGATGCACCCTTTATATCCGCGCCCAGCGCGGCCGACAAGGTCTTTTTATGCCTCCCGCATAATTTCTATCTCTGTTTTAGGGTGAGTTCCAAATCCAGAGATAGAGATTCCGCAACGTTCGTTGGGCAGGGTGTCGGCCTGGTTTTTACCTCGTTCCCCTCTTTCGTCTCGTGAGAGGAGGGCTGTCCCCCCGTGTGTCCCGCGCCTGTTGTCGAATGCCCGTCACGGCCCGGCACGTGGAGACGCACCCCTCCCGCGGCCCGCCACGCTTCCCCCCGATGTGGTCACCACGCCTTTGGGTCAGGGCGCCACGCCCAGCGCCCGGCACCGCTGTCGGATGGTGCGCCAACAGGCCAGCGCGACCGACAGCGGGAACCTGACCGCGTCGGAGACGTTCGATGTGGCGGGACGAACGTCAATGATGCGCCGACAGTGGCGAATCCTCTCGTCGACCAGGCTGCGCACGCAGGGGCGGCCTTCACGTTCACGGTGCCGGTCAATACGTTTGCGGATGTAGATGTGGGCGACCCGTATTGTGGGAAGTTGCCGATTTGCTGAGATCGTCTTGTCAGACGGTCAACATATTATTTACGGATAAGCTCTAAGTCGATACCGCATCAGGATAGCCCTAACAACGATGGTATGCCCGCAAGGTTTTCGTTCGTTCCCTCGTCAAGCCGATAGGGCCGTCTGATGCGTCACTTT
>SWDL01000123.1 GCA_005116795.1 Nitrospira sp.
CGATCATGCGGCGCGCGCCACTGGATCACGGCATCGAGCGGCACCAACAATAACCCGCCGGCCAGACCCAGCAGCGCCATGAGGATCAGTGTGCCGGGCAGCGCAGGCGCGAGCGCACCCATCAGGAGGAGCACGACGGCGACGCCGAGCGCGCCGAGGGGGATGAGGCCGTACTCAACCCGCGCGCCGGAGAGCCTGCCGGCCAGCATGGCGCCGGCGCCGATTCCGACGGCCAGTGTGGCGAGAGGCAAGCCGGAGAGGGAATCCGACAGGCCGAGGACGGCTTTGGCATAGACCAGCATGTCTTGGCCGAACAGGCTCGCGATCGTCCAGAAAAAGATCGTGCCGATCACCGCCAGACGTAACACTCGATCGGACGTCACGGCGGTCCAGGCCGACGCGAGCGTCCATACGATCCCGCCGGTGGATCGGGCCGGGGGTACGGGGGGAATGGTCCGGGAGGCGATGAATCCCACGGTCGCCGTCACGGTGAGAGCGGCCCCGGCCAACCAGGTGGTGGGTGTGGCGTGATCCAATAGAATGCCGCCGGAAGCCGTGCCCAGCAGGATGGCCAGGAAGGTACACATCTCCAGCCACCCGTTGGCCGTGGACAATTTCTCGTGTGGCACAAGTTCAGGCAGGATGCCGTACTTAGCCGGGCTAAAGAGGGCGCTATGCGCGCCCATGCAGCCGAGCACGATCAACGGCAGCCGGCCGCCGGACGGGTCGACCATCAGCGCGAGGGTCCCGGCCGCCATCAGGCCCACTTCGACGGCTTTCATGGTCACGAGGATGGTCCGCTTGCTGACGCGGTCGGCGATCACGCCGGCGATCAGCGAGACGAGCATCAGCGGCAGGGTGAAGACGATGAAGGCCTTGGCGGTTTCGGCCTGGGAGGCGGCTTCAAGGCCGCTGTCCGGTCCGACGGCGCCCGCGAGGGACTTGATGCCGAGCAACGCGACGAGCAGCTTCCAGGCATTGTCGTTGAACGCGCCGCAGAACTGGGCGATCAGGAGGCCGCGGAGAGGATGAGTTGACGTGTGATTCATCAGAAGGCGCGAGGCGCATCAGTGTGTACGGGCGCAAACTATGCAGCATCCGAGACAAAAGATCAAAAGAATCGCCCAAGTGAGTCCGCTGGTTCTTCGAGCGTCACGCTTGCGCGACGGATCTCGCTGCCCGTATATTCCGCCGCAGGCCGTACGCACCCGTGAATGGAACGGATCTCTTCTCCTATGGAGGGATGGGAGTAGACCATCCCATGCTCCATCCCTGGCTCGATCGACGTCGCTTCATCCTGAATCCTGCATGAGTCTCGGGAGATGAACGGTTGGATCGGAGGCATGTGGCCGGTGGGGGAACAAATTAGGCCTTCATGCGCGCCTTTGTGAGGGTGCGGGACCGCGCGGCGATGCATACAGAGCTCTCCGTGAAATTGGCTGAACTCGAGCAGAAAGTGACCAGCTACGATGGGCCGATCCGCGAGTTGTTCGAAGCGATTCGACCAGCGGTGAGCCGGCCGATCTCGCCGGGGCGCCGGATCGGATCGGATTCGAGGCGAAACCCGGAGCACCCGGCAGGCCGAAAGGGCATTACAGATGAACTGCACGACCCGACTCGCTGAACAACTTCGGCGTGCCCTTCGCGCCGTTGGATGGGGGAAGTGGGGACAGAACCAGGAAATGGTAAACAGATCGACCGAAAGCTCTGTGGCAATCTTTCCCGTGATGCTGAATGCGCGACCGCCACGATTTCCGAGAATCTGCGACCGGCGGTTGCTTTGTCGCGTGAAAAAGCGTATCCGTCTGCAGAATGCGGACCTGTTTTGTTTCTGATGTGGCGTGAGAGGGGCGGCAGGCTCCTTTTGCCTCGGCGCCCTAGCTCAGCCACGCGATAGGGGCTATACGGAGGGCCGGGGTGGAAAGGAGCTTGAGGCCATAGCATGAGCGAAGAATTCGACGTGCTCAAGCTGGTCGCGACGCGGCTCGCGCTTGCAGACATCCCCTATATGGTCACCGGCTCCATGGCCCTCAACTATTACGCGACACCGCGAATGACGCGCGACATCGATATCGTCGTGGAACTGTCCCCTGAGGGCGTCGATCGGGTCGTGCAAGCCTTTCGGGACGACTTCTATCTGGACCGTGCCATGATTGAAGAGGCCGGCAAGACGAGGGGCATGTTCAACATCATCCATCGCGGTTTCGTCATCAAGGTGGATTTCATCGTTCGCAAAGACAGTGAATACCGACGGGTCGAGTTTGGTAAGAAACGGTGGGTCACGGTGGAGGATCTCGATCTATGTCTTGTCGCGCCGGAGGACCTGATTCTCTCCAAACTTGAGTGGGCCAAGGACAGCCGATCCGAGAGGCAGCTTGACGATGTGCGCAACCTCCTGGCGAGCGTTCAGGACCTCGACAAAGACTATCTCGTGCGATGGGCCGACCGGTTGAGCCTGGGCGCGTTGTATCGAGAGGTCGGTGGATGAAGGATACGTCGCCGGAGATGGAGCGGCGGTTTCGGGCCATGCTGCTGGCGCGCACGGGCGCGGAGCGGCTCAAGATGGGCTGCGAGATGCACCAGTGTGCGCAGATGCTGGTGCGGGCCTCGGTACTGGCGAAACATCCACAGGCGACCCCCGCCGATCTGCGCCGGGCGTTGTTGCTGCGGTTCTACGGACAGGACTTCAGTCCCGACCGCCTCCGCGCGGTGTCGTCAGCACTGGAGATCGACGACCAATTGCCCGCTTCCACCGACCCGGCCGTGCCGTGTGCGCCGTTGGATGGAGGGAGTGGGAGCGGGAAGGAAAGACGATGAGCGGTTAAGGAAGAACGGTCAAGCCGAGGCGACGGAAGTCTTCATCGAACGTGAAGCAGGGAGCATGATTGAGCAGCGAGGTCACCACAATGCACGAGATGGCATCGCAGAAAGACAAGCGATGATCGCGGGCGTCGGGGACAATCTGAAGCCAGGGCTTGACATCGCTGAGAAATGCAAGCGCGGCCCGAAAGTTACGCCGGTATCGAAGCAGCGTCACCGTTTCGCTGACGATGTCCCCTGTGGCGCACCATGTCGTTCCGGCAGAAGCCGATTCCGCCACAAGGATGCGTGCCCGCGTGTGGTTGGCGTCCTTCGGATTGAGGCAGGCATAGAAGAATGTCGTGTCGCAAAACACCAGTGCGGGGAGGGCCATCAGCGGATCGTGCCACGCCGCTTCGGCAGTTTCTTCATCAAGCGGAGCAATCCTCGGGCGGCCGCTCCCGGCTCAGGGGCAGGCTGAGCCGCGCGCAGTTCAGCCACGACTTCGTCCCGCGCGTCTCGCGATGTACGCTTTACACGCTTGCCATCAGCTCCGCTCTTCTGGCCGCCGATCCGCTGTCTCCAAGCTGGTGCGGCCGAGTGTGCCGTTGCGGTAGTCCAATAAGAGGATACTCGCCGCTTTATCTCGGTCCAGCCCGCCGCCGCTCCTGGTCAGCAGGCAGCCGCGCTTTCTGGCGATGGCGTCGA
>SWDL01000124.1 GCA_005116795.1 Nitrospira sp.
CTTATAGTAGACATCGACAGAGGGGTCGGCGCCGGTGTCGGCCCAGACATCCGTGATGCCTCCTCCGAGCGGCAGGGCGGTAAGCCCAACCAGGAGACAACACAGCAGAGGCCATTTGAACGCCGTCCCTCGGGCCGGCTTCAGACCACCAGGCAGGTACCTATCCATGCCGCCCTGCCTCTCCGACCATCACCTCCGCCGGCTTCGCAGCCATCGGACGACCGGAGCCTCCACCCGAGAGCAACCCCATGACGAACGGGCACCGTAACAGTGAGGCCGGCACCGTGCGTTCGACCTGATCTTCCACGTGCCGGCGATAGCCTAAGTAGTAGCCGTCGATCACCATCAGCAACCCCACCAGGGCGGCCACCAATCCGTGAAGGATCACCGGCTGGTGGCTCGGCATGATGACAAAAGCCAAGAGACCGGTCACCGCCAGATAATAGGTGGCCGCAAAGGCCAATCCCGGCCACCACCAGAATCGGAAGAGTTCGCCCCAGCCGATCATCGCCGCACTCACCGTCCATGAGGAGGACCGTTGCTCGCCGGCCAGGTAGGCGGGCACCGCAAGAGTCCCGGCCACGAGCCCGACCAGCCCAAGCTGTGTGAGGGTGGCTTGTCCCCATTCACCCATGCCGGCGCTCGCCATCGCCACCACAGCCGGAACCAGTGCAGCCCCGGCAATCCAGGGAAGGAGCTGCCGCCCTTTCTGCCCGATCATGGCGCGCAGCGGCGCTCCGTCTGGAAACGTCAGCACCGGCGTCCCGTCCGCCTGGAGACGACGCACATGTCCGATCTCGAAGGCATCACGGACCACCGAGGTGCAGGCGATGATGATCGCCATCATCCCGGGCCCCTCCGGATGCTGAAGAAAATCATACTGTGCCACGAATTTGAGCAGCGCCAGCACTAAGAGCGACAGTTGAATCCCATACACGAAGCCGATCCACCCTCCGACCCAGGCCACCCGCGACAGCCCATCGCGCGCCACAATCGTCCGCCAGTCGGCTCCTCGCCCCAACCGGTACACCACCACCGCCGACAGCGTGCAGATCGCCCCGCTCACCGCCAGGAGCGTCATCGGGTCGGCCGGCGGCCACCATCGCTTGGCGAAGCGGTAGAGCGCAAAGGCGACAAAGCCGGCCACGAACATGACCCAGCGCTTGCGTCGACGCACGTCGTCCGACGTCACGGCCATGGTCAAGCGCGGGAGCACCCGCAAGGTCATTCGATGCAGCATGACAAATCCGTGAGGCGTAAGAAGTCAGGAGTGAGGAGACTGGTTAAGATTCCGACAGCGATGGTTTCTGGGTCACACGCCTCACTCCTCACGTCTTCTGGCCGGCCATGCCGAAATACCGGGCTTTCAGTTCTTCCATCAGCGCCACGGTGACCGACGCCTGGCCACGCTCAAGAGACGTTTTTTCCAGCTCAGCCTTCGCCATCGTACGCACCGAGGCGGGGACACGGCTCAGTCGCGCTTCGGCGTCTGCGTCCCATCTCACCGCCCCGCCGCGTCTCGCCTCACCGAAGAGGGCCGTGGTGACGACGCGTTGGCCTCGATCACGGACATACTCATCGACGACCGGTTTCATGAGCGCTTGCACATAGGGCGGCATGCGATCGAGCAGATGCCGGGCTTCATCCGTCCACATCAACCGATCAATGAACGGATGGGCATCCGCGGCTCCCACCTCGAGCCCCACCCGCCACCGGCACCCGCAGCACTCCGACCGGACCAGCCAGTGGTCACCGCCCGACCCGGGCCGCTCCTCAATGCCCTGCGTATGCATCCATCGCCCGCACCCGCACACGAGGAAGGAAACCCGGAGCGATGAAGGCGGAGCGCTGAACGAAGAAATTGTCTCTTGTTCCTCGCTCATCGTTCACCGTTCATCGTGAGCCTCACTAGCCGATCTTTCCCGGATACAAAATGTAGAGCATCGCATAGGTGAAGCTGCCGGTCAGGAACAAGATGCAGTAGACCAGCATCGTGAATCGTCCCAGCGCCCGATGCCGGCGGTCCCCATCAGGCCAGATCCGTTGAATCGCAAACTCGACGGAGAAGACGATCGCGATGAGCACCAGCAGCCCGAGATAGACTATCAGCTTCCGCGAGGAAAACCCGGCCGACGCCACACGCGACAGGAACAGCACCATGACCGCTGCCGTCATGCTCCCGAAGACTTTGGCGATCGTGCCGCCCGAGGTTTGCAAGGCCCCCGCGCGGAGCATGCGTCGCCCCCCCTCGATGATCTGAGCTCGAAAGCCGAGCACGATCATGTACACTGCCATCACCAGGCCGATGATCACCAGAATGATATGCAAGACGAGGACAGGGATAAACACATGGTCGTAGAGATCCTGTGAGCCGCCAAACCCCTCTTTTCCTTCGACAGCCAGCACGCCCAACTGCCGAAAGAGGTAGTACGAGGTAAAGAAGGCCAACATGGCGATCATTCCGCCGAGCATCAGCCAATGGTGGGCGCCCGCCTGCCCCCGCCGCGCCCTTACCCAGCCGAAGACAAACAGCCCCGTGAAGAGCGCCGCCATCATCTGGCTGAGGTCGGCGCCTATCGTGGCATGCGTACCGAAGAAGCCCGGCTGTTTGAGAAGCTCCGTCATCCTTCCTTCTTCCTTCTTCCTTCTTCCGCCCGTTACTTCTTACACCTTACGCCTAACCCCTTACGGCTTCGTCCCCTGCACGACGGCGCAGGGTTCCAATTCCGTGACCACGCCAAAGCC
>SWDL01000125.1 GCA_005116795.1 Nitrospira sp.
AACCCCTTGGGCGCCGTCGGCTCCCCCATGCGTCGTCCCGGCGCGTCGTTCAGGCGGGCCAGCACGACGGCCGTCAAGGACTTCGCCACCGCCAGCGCGTCCGAGATCTCCCCCTCCGCCGAGGCCGTATCCAGCACCGCCCCCCGCTCCACTCCGACCATCTGCACATCCATCCGGAGCGTCTTTCCCGCCACCGCCGCACTCCCGCTCACAAGAACGGTCGCGCCGGTCAGCCGCCCCACCTGAACCGCCGATGTCTCATCCACCCGGCCTGAGAGCTGGAGGGCCTGTTCGCGAATCACTTCCTCCAAACGATCACGTTGGACCACCGTCACACTCGGAAGCCTCGCCAATTCGGCCACCAACAAATCAGGCAGGCCCTTCTTGATCCAGCTCAGCTCCGGCAGTCTCGTCCGGTCGTCGAAGGGCAACACGGAGACGACCAACTCGCCCGGCAACGGCGGCGGCACAGCGACGGCGGCCGGAGTCCCGGGAGGCGAGGCCGGCGGCCGAGCCTGGCCGGAACACCCGACGGCGAGCAGCATGAGCAACACGAGGGACAGTCGTGAGAGCGCCGCCGCCACAACCGATGGAGCCGCGCGCTCGTGCGACGGTTGATACGTGAGAAGCGAATACTCCATCTGCCGGTTCATGATCTGTTCTTACCTGTACGCCCGGTTCGTCATCCGGTCAAGCGATCCCGCGATCCTTGATGCCCAGATCAGCGAGGATTCCCTGTGGGAGTACTCACGGTCGGCCGAATCCCGTGCTCGCGTTTCCATTGTTCACTGAGGCGATAGATGAAAAACAGAATCTCCGCCACTGCCTGATACAGTTCCGGAGGAATGGCCTGGTCGAGGTCCAGTTGCAGCAGCAGATCGACGAGTGTCGGGTCCTCCCGGATCGGCACCCCGGCGCGCTTGGCCTCTTGAATGATCCGTTGCGCCATCTCGCCTCGACCCTGGGCCGTCACCCGCGGTGACCGGGCTTTGGAGGGCGAATATTCGAGGGCGGCGGCGGATTGTCGTGTGTCGCGCATGCGCGTGTCCTGGCACTCAGGCCGTCAGATTGACCAGTCGCCGCTGCGGCACGGCCTTGGCCGCCAGGTCTTCGCCCTTGACGCTGCGGCTTTCCGCCACGGAGGCCGACAGGCCCTCAACCGTAAAGCCCTGGGCCGAGAGTCCCGCGTGCAAGATCGGCAGCATCGCGGTGACCACCCGCTCCACCTCCGGGCGATCCACGAAGACCCGCGCGGACACCTGCTTTCCGGTGAACAAGGCATCAACCCGAATGGCGCCGATGTGCTCCACATCCAGCATGGTGACGACTCGATAGGGCCGCAGGTCCCGCTCACGGCTCGTCCCGCCGCCTTCATCCCGTCGCTCCACATGTACGCGGACGAAGGAAGCGCCTGGAAAACCGAGCGGGAGTTCAAAGACTAACGGTTGCCCGTTTTGCGCATTCATGGCATTCACCACTTGTGTCCGCTCAATCATGCGGAGCACCTCAAGCGCCTCGCGCATCCACCCGGACAGAGATGCCGGCGACGCCTGCTCCGAGGTCTGGCCCTTGCTCAGATCACTGAGGATCATAGCGAGTCGGCTCTTGGCTGTCGCCAGCAGCACCGGATCGCCGGACCGAGCCTCGGCCCGGTCCAATGCGACGAATAGGGCCTGCACCTCTTGCTTCGCTTTGACCAGGGTCTCAGGCTGCGTTGCCGTCGCGACCCTTTCGTGTAGAAGCGACAGTTGTCGTTCGAGCAGATCCGCCTCGTCGCCCCCTGTCAGCAGTTCCTTGATGGACCGCGTAAGCCGGCTGATCATCACGGCTTCAAGTGATTGTTTTCCGCCCGCTTCCTGCAGGGCATCCAGCAACTCGACCATGACACTCGCCAGACCGGAGGTCTGCGAAGGGGCCGGTTCACCAGGACGAGCGGGAAGGGAACTCAGCGACTCGCCGGAAGGGTGCGGCAATGATGGCCTTCCCGTCGGCTGCCTAAAGCCTGGAGAGCGCTCCTGCGCCGGAAGCTGTTCCAGCAGCCGCGTCAGCACCTGTGTCACCCGATCGCCTGTGGATGCATCCACCCCCTGGTTCAACCGCTCCCGGAGCAGGAGGAGCTGATCCTCAATCTGATCGGGAGCCACCCCCTGACGGAGAGCCGTCTTCAGCCCTTGCAGCAAGCGATCGACGGACAGCGTCCGGACCGCCACAGCCGAACCCTGATCAGCCACAGCCGACAGGAGCCAGGCTTTCAATGAAGCCGGGAGCGCCACATTCCCGAGCGACTGCCCTTGAGCGACTCGCTCTGAGACGGCATGCTCATAATCCAACCCCACGGCCTGCAGGGACTGACGGACGGCGTCCGCCGAGAGTTGATCCGGTTTCAACTGGAGTCGATCGACCAGATCAGCCAGCCCAGAGACGGTCTGCTGCGAAATGACGCCGTTCTCGGCGGAAGCTCGCACCGTCTGCACGAGTTTCTCAAGGCTCGCCACCAGGGAATTGCCGGCCGGCAGCAAGGACCGGAGCAGCGTCGTCACCGGATCCCCTGCGTTGGCCTGGCCCGTCACCGTGAGGGTCGTTCCTGGAATCTGAGCCTGTGGGCCGACTCGTAGGAGAATCTGGCCGTCGCCTTGTTCCACGCGCGCCTGGAGCACCTGTCCGACCTGGAGTCGACCGACCTGCGACGTCGCCTCGATCGGAATGCCCTTCACCAGGATGACCAGACTACCCGTATCCTGAGCGTGGACCACAGTGGCTTCGACCACTTCGCCGGGCACTAACAATGAGGCGGTGTTCCCCGGAGAGCCGCCTCCTGGTTGATGCCCCTCGATTGGATTGACGGATCGAATAGTGGTAATCATGCTCCGCCCAGAGAAAAGGTTCTCGTGTCGTTATCGGCCAATCTCCATCCAGTCTTGATCTCAGCGTCGTCAGACGGTTCCTCTTATGATGTCCCCGCTCCTCGTGCCGATACATGGGATATCATGGGCCGCACCGGCCATCGAAAATCGACGAGAGCCAGATGACCCAAGAGACCGATCTCAGCGAGGTACCATCTCGATTCGATCAGCTCATCCGTTCCGTCCGGGTGGGCATTCTCATGACGATGAACGACCGCGGGCCCTTCGGGTCCCATGTGCCGTTCCTCCTGGGCGAGAATTGGACGAGACTCTACATTCATATCAGCGGGCT
>SWDL01000126.1 GCA_005116795.1 Nitrospira sp.
GTCTCGTGCCGACAGGAAGAGAGACGACATTGACATCGCCTCCGCTCTCCCACCGCTCAGTTGATCCTCTGATCCTCTGCACGATTGGTATGGCTGGGGACGAGACACGCCGAGGAGAGGCGCCGGCCGGCCTGTTCATCCGCCGTGCGGCGATGGCGTCCTCAATCGGCATCGTGGGGCAGGGCGCGTTGCGCGGCGAGTCCATCAGCCGATAGTCGAATTCGAAAGGAGTGCCATGAAAGAGATACAGGCGCTTGTCGATGGACTGCTCACAGGGATTGGAATCCTTGTGGCCTTGGCCGCGTCAATCTGGCGCCGAATGGTCGCCGATTCGCCGGCCATGGCCGGGATCCGGAGTGCGGACGGACTCAACGAGTGACCGTCACGCACGTGGGGTCATCAGTTCACGTCGGAGAACAGGATGGTCGCATCGTGAATACCGATCAGATGATCACTCGCATGGGCTTCATCACGGTCGTGGTATCGGTGTTGGGATGGTGTGCGTGGCCGGCACAGGCGGCGGATCAACCGACGAGCGGGCCGATCCTTGTGGCGGTGGGCGCGGTTGAGGATACGTTCTCGGCCTGCCTGGCCCGCATTCCCAAGGACGCCGGCGCGGGACAGCGCATGACGGCCGAACTGAGCGGTAAGCGGGACGAGGGAGCGCGCGAAATCGTTCGCGATGCCCCCCATCGTTGAACGCCCATCCCATCGCGGCTGCGCCGAGATGCGAGACGGTGAGTCGGTCATCGGACCGATTGGAAAGTGAGGACCCACGATGTACCAGATCTATGCCTTACTGAGCCTGATGGTGATGACATGGTGCGCAGCCATCTGGGCCTCTTTTGATGAACCGACGGGAGCCAACAAGTCGCCGTCGTATCAAGCCGGGGGTTCGAAAGGCTGACACCGTCGTATCGGACTAGGTCGGAGGATGCGGAGCCGCGGGATGGTTGGGTGTGGCGGCGGCAGAGAGGATTCTCATGTACTACGCACAGACAGTGTTCGACTGGTTGAAACTCAATCCCTCCACAACGGCCCCCGTGATCTTCGGCGGGGCCATCGTGGCGGTGGTCTTGTACACGTACATCTATGACTACCGAATCCTCGCCAAGCGGGGCAAAGGGTAACGCGTCGGCAAGCACAACGGAGGGAGCGATGAATCACGAGCAATTCTCACAGTTTTGGGGTCAGCTCCAGCAGCCGCTCAAGGGGCAGTGGGGCAAACTCACGGATGAGGACCTCCTTCAGATCGGAGGCGATGTGGGCAAGTTCGACAGCACGGTGGCCGCGCGGTACGGAGAGATGAAGGACGAGGGCATCAAGTGGGCGAATCGACGCTACGCGCGGTGGACCGGATGGTATGAGGGGTACGAAGAGGAGAAACCCACGGCCTGATTCATCCAGAGGGGCCATCGCAGGGGGCGCCGGGCCCTCGGGGAACGATGAGACCCAATGCGGTGGGGGCGAGAGATCGTTCTCGGTCACGCGGAGGTCGGCGATGTGGCACAAGGTCTTGGTCATGAGGTTGCTTATTGGACTGGCTGTCCTCAGCGTCACGACAGCCGTGTTAGCCGAAACCCGCCGTGCGGTGGAGGCCGAAGCTCGTCGGAACGGGGTCCGGATGGTGTGGGTGTCGGATGGCGTGTTCATGATGGGCAGCCCGGACGGCCGTGCCAAGAACCAGCCACAGCACGAAGTGTACCTGAATGCCTTCTATGT
Organism: Nitrospira sp.; assembly: GCA_005116795.1. Taxonomy (GTDB): domain Bacteria; phylum Nitrospirota; class Nitrospiria; order Nitrospirales; family Nitrospiraceae; genus RSF151. Next base: position 1,723 of record SWDL01000126.1, read on the forward strand.
AGACCAGTTCGAGGTCACCACCGCGCACTATGCCCGGTTCCTGGGAACCATCGGACAAGGTCAGCCGCGGCTGGTGCCGATGTTGTGGGAACAAGTCAACCTGGTTCAGGACGGAGATCGTCCAGTGATGGGGGTGGCGTGGGAAGCCGCGGATGCCTACTGTCGGTGGGTGGGCAAGCGGCTGCCGACCGAAGCCGAATGGGAAAAGGCGGCGCGAGGACTCGACGGCCGACGGTATCCGTGGGGCAATAACGAGCCGGCCTTCACGCTGGGGAATTACGGTCAGTCCGTCTCAAGCCATACCTATCGTGACAGCCTGAAGCCGGTGGGCAGTTACGAGGGCGGCAAGAGCCCCTATGGGATCTACGACATGGCGGGGAATGCCTCCGAATGGGTGGCGGATTGGTACGACGAGGAGTATTACGCCAAGAGTCCGAAGAGTAATCCGCAGGGGCCGGTTCGTGGGCTCGAGAAAGTGTTCCGGGGCGGCTCGTTTGTCAGCTCCAGTCTGGCGATGAAATCAGTGTCTCGAGAGAGTAACTTCCCCGACGACAAGGGCCTCCATGTGGGCATCCGGTGCGCCCAAGACGCCTTCTAATTGTTCGCCTCTTCAGAGGTCCGACCATGGACGAAGAACAGAACAAATTGAAGCGAGGCTCTGTGATCTCGCCGTCGATCTTTGATCGTGCCGTGAGCCCACCCACGATCAGCATGATGGAGACGCTCGATGGGCTGGGGTATCTCACGACCGGCTTCAGTTTCCTGCTGATCGGCATGGTCGTCTTCGGTCATGCCTGGTACATCTTCGCGACGACCGTCGGTGTGAAGGCTGTTCCCGCAGTGCTCGCCCTTGTCCATGACCTCTTGCTGGTGATCATTCTGTTGGAGCTTTTCCGCACCATTATTAATTTCCTGAAGACCAAAATCATTTCACTGGAGCCGTTCCTCTACATCTGTATCATCGCATCCACCAGACGCATTCTCACGACGGGAGCCCAGATCGCCTATATGGAAGATCTGACCGACCAGGTATTCTACCGGTATCTTCTCGATCTCGGGGCCAACGTGTTGGTCATCGTCGCGCTGGTTGCGGCGGTGTTTTTGGCGCGCAAGGCTCCACAGCCGGCCATCGCCTAGGACGAACGAATAAGGATCCGCATCGAACCATCCAGGGATCGGGCTTTGTGATGAAGAATCCGCAAGCCAAGACGACCTGTGGGTGCGGCAGCTCGTTCAGTGCCTAATCCCACCAGGGGCACGGAGGAGGTCGAGATGCATGTCTGGCGTGATATTTGGCCGGAGCTTTCCGTCCTGTTCGCTCTGATCGCCATGATCAGCGGGGCGTTCCTGACCGTCTATCTCACTCGATAAGACGAATGGCCTGGTGAAGAATCGTAGATCAGCCGGGAGATGCCGGCAGAAATGGTCGGCACGACCCGGTCCCGAGCCACTGTTGTTATGAATAGGTTCACGAAGCGGGGCTTCGGGACCTATAACGGCGGACTGCACGTTCACAGTTCCCTCCTCAATATCGTTCTGCACGACTAGTATCCCTTCACGAGGCATCGTG
>SWDL01000127.1 GCA_005116795.1 Nitrospira sp.
TTCGGCGATGCCATCGACTTGGTAGAGATCTTTGAGGTAGCCGAACAGGTTGGGGTAATCGACGATCCGTCGGATATTGCATTTGAAGTGTCCGTGGTAGACGGCGTCGAAACGAACGAGCGTGACGAAGAGGCGCCAGTCGGTCTCGACGACGCGCGGGCCGAACAGGTAGCGGTGATCCCTGAGGCGCGCATCGAGCCGATCGAGCGCCTCGAAGAGGTTTCGCACCTCCCGCTCGTAGGGCCGTTGCGCCGTCGCGAAGCCCGCCCGATACACCCCGTTGTTGATCGTCTCATACACGAAGGTATTGAGTGCGTCGATCTCTCGTTGGAGGCCGCTCGGGTACAAGTCGAGCGCGCTATTCGTGAACCGGTTGAACTCACGGTTGAACATCCGCATGAGATCGTCGTCGGAGTTGGAGACGATCCGCCGTGTTTCACGGTCCCACAGCACGGGCACGGTCACGCGCCCCGCGTATAACGGATCTGTCGCCCGGTAGGCCTCGCTGAGACGCTGAAATCCATTGATGGGGTCCAGGGAATGGCCGGGTCCCTCGCGGAAGGCCCAGCCTTGTTCGTCGCGGATGGGGTCCACGACCGTCATGCCGATCACATCTTCCAGCTTCTTGAGCCTCCGGACGATGATCGTGCGGTGCGCCCAGGGACAGGCCCAGGACACATAGAGATGGTACCGGCCTTTGGCGGCCGGATAGCCGGACCGGTCGTCCGCCGTGACCCATCCGCGGAACGCGTCCCCTTGGCGCCTAAATTCGCCTTCCTCAGATTGCTCGTCGGGGAATTGCGGCGTGGCCGTCATGGAGGATGTGCGTCCTCTTGTGCCCTCGTGCCCGTGGCCCCTTGTCCCGGCTCTTCGTCCACCACTTTCGTGAGATTCCGGAGCGCTGGAGCAATGCGCACATCATACTGATAGGGCGAGGCGGGGTCGAGCGGACGAAGCTCCTCCGGGAGCCTCTCCAATTCAGCGGCGACGTGCTTCCGAATCGCATCGAGCGCGGGCGGGGGAGTCAGCCGACGTCCCGCCTGCATGACCGGTTGGAGCAGGGGATCTCCCGGCTGAACATCATTCACGAGGGTGATGACGTCGTGGGCCGGCCGGCCGTTCGGGCCGGCGGTGCGAAAGACCTGCTTGCGCCCCGGCCACGTCGCCTTGCCTTCTGAGCGTTTCCGGCAGGGTCTCCCGTCCCCGTTCTGAGCCCGTTGATCTCACAAGATCACGGCTTGCCCTTCAACGCAGGAACTATGCCCGAAAGCTGATCTCTGTGTTCGGCCGCCATCGCCTCCGCTTCCGCTGCGGCTTTCCGATAGTCCTGAGCAAGGTCTCTGACGCGAGCGGCGCGCTTGGCCAAGCGCTGACCCTCCTCGGTTGTGGAGTCCGCCTTCACGAGCGCTTCATAGATATCAGCGAGATCGTTCGCCCGCGTGGCCTTCAATCTCAATTCTTCAGCCTCGCGAGTGAAATGGCCCACTAAGGCGCGATGGTCCTGTTCCTGCACCATGGCCTTGGGGCTGTTCCCAGGGGTTAATTCCGCGCAGCCCGGCAAGGCGAGCGCAAGGCCCAGACCCATAAGGACGTATGTCGCACATTGACGAGGCATCATGGGTGGTCCCTCCTTCTTGACTGAATGCGGTGGATGTGGTTGGAGCATGGGGCTCCCTTCTCGATGTCGCGGCCGCCCTAGAAGCCTGTCGACATGGCCGAAATTGACCGACACTCCAGTCGTGCTGCGTCATTGGCGCGTCCATCCGTCGTGATACCGCTCGTAGGCGCCTCCTCGGACAAATGTCAGAAGCAAGTGCAAGCCACAGGCCAATTTCATTTGCTGCGCGAGCAAGTTCTTCCCTTGAGCAAGCCCTTGGTTTTCAGATAGTTCCATGCCGGCGCCTGGGAGCGGCCTAGATCGCCTTGCGGCGAAACTCCCCACTTTTGCCAAGCCTCGATGTTGCAACTTGCGACAGTCCGGATTGCCGATTCGGTTGAGGAAATTAAAGGGGACATTCCACTTTCTTTCTTGATTCCACCGGCTGCGGCGTCTAGATTCGGGCATGCCTCGTCCTCCTCGCCTCGTGGCCGCACAAAGCGATCCTGAGAAAAGACTCCCCTTGTATTTCGGCCGACCCCTTGTATTTCGGACAAGGTCCGGCCTGTCTGGAAGGCAGGCTGGATCAGTACCACAATCCTTCGTACAATACGGCACGATGCTGACGTTGAGGAGGCCCGAGGAGATGTCATGAGGCACGAATCACGGATGTCTGTCGCAATCGGGATGCTTGTGATGGCGGGATGGTGGGGGGCTGTGGTCGGATCGGGTCGGGCGGAGCCCAGTGTGGAGGTTCCGGCGCGGTCGAACGTGCCGGCGACGGCATTGGGAGCCGATGAGCTGGCGACGATTCAGGTGTTCGAGCGGTCCTCGAAGTCCGTCGTCTTCATTACCAACTCGGCGCTCCGGCGCGATCTCTGGTCGTTGAACGTGATGGAGGTCCCCCAGGGGTCCGGCTCAGGCTTCGTGTGGGACCAGGAGGGGCATCTCGTCACCAACTTCCACGTCATCTATGGGGCGAACACGATCAGCGTCGTGATGAGCGACGGCGCCGACTACCAGGCGAAGGTC
>SWDL01000128.1 GCA_005116795.1 Nitrospira sp.
TTCGGCAAAGACCATCCCAGGCTGCACACGAACCCAGCGTTCTTCCCGGTTCAGTTCGAGGATCCGATTCATCCGGGAGACGTCGAGGATGATGCCTGAGCCGATGGCCGACCCGGTGAGGTTCGTCCCGGCCGCCCTCGGCGTCAGCGGGACCCCGCGGGAGACGGCATAGCGGACGACGGTCTGAATATCGTCTTCCGATTCGGCCAGGACCACCGCCGTCGGCGTCATGCGATAGATGCTCGCATCCACCGCATAGGCCGCGAGTGTCGGGGCATCGTCCTGAACCTTCTCAGTCCCGAGGCGCTGTCGAAGATCGCGGGCGACCGCGCGAGTGGTATCAGGCGTGATGAGCGTCATGGACGTCGTGGGTGTCGGGCACCGACCCCTATGATGGCAGGTTCTTCGGTGAGGCGGCAATCGCCCCGCCGTGGACCGGCGGCGGGGCGCAACGCAACCCGAAAGGATGCGACGACTTACTCTGTGGGGTGAGCAAGCGGATTGCCGGCTTCCTCGTGAGGATGAGATTCGGCATTTGACGTCGACGAGCTTGCGACAGCGTGGTCCAGGAGGGAGACCTTGATCGCCTCCTCATCGTCGAGGAGCGACACCTGGCCTGAATCGCCGAGTTCTCTAATTTCCCGCAGCGGAGGCAACTCAGACAGATCCCGCAAGCCGAATTGCTTGAGGAAGTCTTTGGTGGTCCCGTACAGAATCGGACGGCCGGGCACGTCTTTGCGACCGACGATCCGGATCAGTTTCCGTTCCAACAGCGTGCGAAGCACCCCGGCCGTTTCCACTCGACGAATCTCCTCGATCTCGGCCCGGACCAGCGGCTGCCGGTACGCCACGATCGCCAGCGCCTCCAGCGCGGAGCGGGACAGTTTTGGAACGACCTTCACCTTATCGAGCCGCTTGATCCAGGGCGCGTAGTCCGGACGGGTCACGAGCTGAAATCCGCCGGCCCGCTCCACGACTTGGAGGCCGCGGCCTTCGCGGTCATAGTCCTCCGTCAGATCTTGCAGGGCCTGGCGCAGCTCCGTCTTGGAGACGTCACCGAGCACCGACACCAGGCGATCGAGGCTCAACGGTTCGTGACAGACGAAGCACAGCGCTTCGAGCATGCCCCTGAGCTCTCGCCGACTCAGGGCTTCGAGCTGAGCGGAGTCTTGCCCCTCAACGACCGGCTCGGACGGGCGCTCGTCCGATGGGACGATCTCCACAGGCTCAGCGGCGTCCATCACCTGGCTGTCATCTGATCCGCTCATACGGCGTCTCCATTCCTCCGTGTGGTTACAACTCGAGCGGCTCGTTCTCCGTCACGGGCGCAAAGGCGCGCAGCAACACGATCGGTCCGAACGCTTCGCCTTGGAACACGCGCACCAGCTTCAGCCGCACCAGTTCGAGCACGGCAAGAAACGTCACGATCACGCCGGGGCGAGTCATGGCCCCCTCGAAGACGCTCACAAAGGCGAGTGACTCTCGACCTTCCAACAGTTCAAGAACGACGTTCATCCGGTCTCTGACGGTGAGATGCTCTGGAAAAATTTCAAAGATCTTCTGCTGAGGCAGATTCGACAGAATCCCATTGAGCGCATCGACCAGATCGAACAACGTCACGTCATCGAGCGAGAGCTCCGACGACGCGGGTTCTTCCGGGGTCACACGATCCCGGCAGAACACATCCCGCCAAAGCCGTTCACGGTCTTCCAGCCGACCCGCGGCCTCCTTGAATCGTTTGTACTCCAACAATTGGCGGACGAGCTCTTCTCGCGGGTCTGGGCCATTCTCATCATCGTCGGCACGCTCATCGGCCGGGAGCAACAGACGGGACTTGATCTGGACGAGCGTCGCCGCCATGACCA
>SWDL01000129.1 GCA_005116795.1 Nitrospira sp.
AAGAACACGCCGCTCAACAGCGCGTAGACGATGGCGAAGACCTTGGCTTCGGGCCGCACGATCGGGTTCACGGGACCCATGCCGGTCAGAATCATCGCCATCTGATGTTCGTCCGCGGCTTTGACCACTTCCGGATCGCGGATCGAACCGCCCGGCTGAATGATCGTCGTGATGCCCGCCTGCGCCGCAGCGTCGATGCCGTCCCGGAACGGAAAAAAGGCATCCGAAGCCATCACGCACCCCTTGACCGGCAGCACGGCCTTCATGCCGGCGAGCTTGACCGAATCCACGCGGCTCATCTGTCCCGCGCCGATCCCGACGGTCTGGCCCGGTGTGGCGTAGACAATGGCGTTCGACTTGACGTGCTTGCAAACAATCCAGGCAAAGGCACAGGCCGCATAGTCGTCGTCGGTCGGCTTCCGCACGGTCGGAACCGGAAGGCCGCGAAGATCCGCCAAGGTCCCAAGGTCACGATCCTGCACGATGAGTCCACCCACCAGCTTCTTCAGATCGTACCCCCCCGGCTTCGCCTTTGTGAGGGGGCCGACATCCAATAACCGAAGATCCTTCTTGCGCTTGAGCTCGGCGAGGGCATCCTCGGCATAACCGGGCGCCACGACGACTTCCACAAACGTGGACGTAATTTCCTTCGCGGCCGCCAGATCGACCGAGCGATTGAACGCGATGACACCACCGAAGGCCGAGATGGGATCGGTCTCGCGAGCTTTCACATAAGCCTCAACCGGAGTGGCGCCGAGCGCCACGCCACAAGGATTGTTGTGTTTGATGATCGCCACCGCCGTCTGATCGAACTCTTTGGCCAGTTCAAGGGCCGAGTTCACATCCAGGAAATTGTTATAGGACATGGCCTTGCCGTGGAGAATCTTCCCCCCGGACACCGAGGGTTCGGCGGCATGGAGTTCACGATAGAACGCGCCCTGCTGATGGGGGTTCTCGCCGTACCGCAAAGTCTCCACCCGTTCAAACTGCAGGGAGAGCATCTGGGGAAACTGTGTGTCGGGCCCGGTCACCCGCCGTTCAAGATAGCCGGCGATCAGGCTGTCATAGCGGGCGGTGTGTTGGAACACCTTCATGGCCAATTCACGTCGTAGCTCGTGCGACGCCGACCCGGATCTTGCCGCCTCCAGCACGCGTCCGTAGTCGGCGGGATCGACGACCACCAGCACGTCTTCATGGTTCTTCGCGGCTGAGCGCAACATCGAGGGCCCGCCGATGTAGATATTCTCAATGGCCTCCTCGAAGGAACAAGTGGGCTTGGCGATCGTCGCCTCGAAGGGATAGAGATTGACGACCACCACGTCGATCGGTCCGATGCCGTGCTGCTTCATCTGCTCGACATGAGCCGGCACCGATCGCCGTCCCAACAACCCTCCGTGGACTTTGGGATGGAGGGTCTTGACGCGTCCGTCGAGAATCTCCGGTGAGCCTGTATAGGCCGCCACATCGGTGACCGCCACTCCGGCCTCTCGCAATGCTTTCGCTGTTCCTCCGGTCGAGAGGATTTCAGCCCCCAGAGCTTCAAGCCCTTTTG
>SWDL01000149.1 GCA_005116795.1 Nitrospira sp.
CAACTGATTGAGCGTCTGCTCCCGTTCCTCGTGGCTGAGCGAGTTGCCGCCACGGCTGCGGCCGACGGCGTCGATTTCGTCGATAAAGATGATGCAGGGCGCGTGCTTCTTCCCCTGCTCAAACAAATCGCGCACGCGCGAGGCCCCGACCCCCACGAACATTTCCACGAAGTCCGCGCCGCTGATGCTGAAAAACGGGGCACCCGCTTCACCCGCAATCGCCTTCGCCAACAGGGTTTTGCCGGTGCCGGGAGGCCCGATGATCAGGACTCCTTTGGGAATCCGGCCGCCGAGTTTCTGGAACTTTCGAGGATCCTTCAAAAACTCGATGATCTCAGTAACTTCTTCCTTGGCTTCATCGATGCCGGCGACATCATTGAACGTAATCTTCTTGCGATCCTCGGTCAGGAGCCGGGCGCGGCTTTTTCCGAATGACAAGGCCCGGTTCCCGCCCAACTGCATCTGGCGCATGAGGAAGAACCAGAGCCCCAGGAACAGAATGAGCGGCCCCCAGGTCACGAGGAAGGTGATGTACCAGGGACTATCGTCCGGCGGCTTGGCTTCGATCTGCACGTTGCGCTCCCGAAGCACCTTGACCATGTCCGGGTATTCCGCCGAGTAGGTCCGGACACGGGAGCCGTCCTTCAGAATCGCGCTGATATGGTTCGTCTTGATGATGACTTTCGTCACCTCGCCCTTATCGAGCAGCGCCATGAATTCGCTGAAGATGACCTCTTCTTCAGGCGCATGGGTCTGCACGCTGAACAAGTTGAACAGCAGAATCATAAAGAGGCCGACGACGACCCAGAAGAGAAGATTCTTAACGCGAGAATTCATCCGCCCTCTCTCTCACCCCAATGCAAACAGGGCCCACTCGACTGTCCTCATCAACGATGATGACGATCAGAGGATTTTAGCACAGATAATTTCACCCTGACAATAAATCCGCTACCCGAGCAATTCATCGACATCGGCGACATCCAGGACGGCCAGGTAGGGAAGATTCCGGTATTTCTGCTGGTAATCCAGTCCATACCCTACCACGTAATGATTGGGGATCTCGAAGCCGACGTACTCGATCTTGACGTTGACCTCGCGGCGGTCCGGCTTACTCAAGAGCGTACACACCTTGATGGATGTCGGCTTCCGGCGGGCCAGCTTTTTTGTCAGGAACTCGACCGTGAGCCCGGAATCGACGATATCTTCCACCAGAATGACGTCCTTGTCTTTGATGTCTTCGGTCAAATCGGTCACCATTTTGACCTGTCCCGACGTCTTCGCCTTGGAGCCATAACTGGTGACGACCAGAAAATCGACCCGGAGCGGGATCCGAATGGCCCGGGCGAGATCGGCATAGAAGCAGTAGGCGCCCTTGAGAATGCCCACCAGGACCAGCTCACGATTCGCATAATCCGTCGAAATCTGACG
>SWDL01000130.1 GCA_005116795.1 Nitrospira sp.
CCGTGGCGCCGACCCGCCACCACGACACCGTGCCCGATTCGGCCATAGCCACGACCACTGAGAGGATGACGAGGCCGAGAATATCGTCCAGCACCGCCGCGCCCAGAATCATCTGGCCTTCGGGGCTGTCCAGCCGGCCCATTTCCTGAAAGACCCGCGCGGTGATTGCCACGCTGGTGGCCGTGAGCGTGGCGCCGAGAAAGATCGCCTGGAGAGGCGAGAGGTGCAGCAGGACCGCCACGCCGTACCCCAGGGCGAAGGGCGTGATGACGCCGATGACCGCCACCCAGGTCGCCGACCAGCCGACCTTGAGGAAGGATTGCAGATCGGATTCGAGGCCGACTTCAAACAGTAGCAGCATCACGCCGACGTCACCTAGTAGCTTGAGGACCTCGGTCTGCTCGATCCATCCCAGGACGCTGCCGCCCACCAACACACCGGCCAACAGTTCGCCGAGCACCGGCGACTGTCTGAGCCGGACGGCAACCTCGCCCATAAGACGCGCCGCGAGATAGATGATCGCGAGATGCAGGATGAACGTGTGGAAGGCCATCGAGGTGCTATACTGCCCAGCCTATGAAAGGATTCGCGTTCTGTTCTACATGGAACTTCTGCGGATTGTCGAGCAAATCTCTGCCGGCATTCATGGTCCTGCTGACGCTCACCGGCTGCCCCAGTCTGCCGGTACAGACTCCTCAGCCGGTTCCCGTTCCGCCCAGCCCCTCGCCACCTCTGCCTAGGCCGATCGTCCCGGACATGCGGAGCCGCGTCCAACCGTTGCTGGACCAGGAGCTGTCCGGTCCTCAAGCGCTCACGCGACAGGCCCTCGCTCACGCGACCGGCTTTCCGGCCGCGGCCAAGACGTCGCTCGCCCTCCAGGCCTTGAATGATCCCTGGGCCGGCATGGCGGCCATTGAAGCCCGAGGACTGGTCGTCGCCGAGGCCGCGCAACGGGGACGCCCCGGCCTCGCGTCGCTTCTGGTTGAGCTGGCGACAGGGAAGGATTGGTCGGGCCCGAAGTCGACGGCGCGCTCGAACCCTCCCCCTGCCACGCTCGATGCGTTCATGGACGCCTTGACGCTCGTGATCGAGCAGGCCGCCCGCCACCGTGAGCAGGCGCTTCGTCAGATGTCTCAGGCCGATCGCCGATTCCTTTTCGATCATGGCGCGGCGATCGTCGAGCTGTTCATTCCGCAGATCTCCGTGTGGAACGATCGCGTGCAGGCCGAAGCCGAGGCCGACCGCCGGTTTGCGGCGATCATCCAAGACAGCCTCGATGAGACGGCCCTTCTCGCCGCGGGGCAGACGCTCCTCGGGCTGCTTGATCAGTCCTGGGTGCGACAGATGGCCGCCCTGCCCGCGAACGCGAGTCACGACCTCTCTCCCCCAAGCGGGGTGACCGGGGAGGTGCTGGCGCTGCGCGAGACGCCCCTGGGCCTGATGGTCATCGGCGGACCGGGCCGCAACTCCTATGATCTGGGCCCCCGCTTCGCCCTGGTGATCGACGTCGGCGGCGACGATCTCTACCGGGGGCTGATCGGCGCGACGGCCTCGGTGCAGCACGGGATCAGTGCCGTGATCGATCTGTCGGGGAACGACCGTTACGAGTCCTCACCACTGGGGCTCGCGACTGGCCGCCTCGGGATCGGGCTGGTGGCCGATCTTTCAGGCAACGACGAGTATCTGCCGGCCGACGGGTCGGGCGGCACCGGCTTCGCGGGCATCGGCTTGCTCTATGACGAGGCTGGGGATGATCGCTATAAGGGCGAGCGCTTGGTGCTCGGCGCGTCGGTCGGGGGCCTTGGCGCCGTGGTGGACCTCGGTGGAGCGGATAGCTACGCCGGCGGCGGTTATGCCGTCGGTTTCGGCGGTCCCTTGGGCGTGGGCGCGCTGATCGACGTCGCCGGGAACGATGCCTATACGTGTGGCGCCATCCCCAGCCCCTACAACCAGCACGATGCACCCGCGGCGCCGCCCGGGGATCCGACTTACCAGTACGATTGTTTCGGACTGGGCGTGGGATCGGGCAAACGGGTCTTCAGCCCCCAACGTGACCATCTCCTCTACGGACTGGCCGGGGGGGTCGGCCTGCTCCTCGATCTCTCAGGGGACGACCGGTATCGCAGCGCCAACTTCTCGCAAGGCGCCGGTTATTTCTTCGGCGTGGGAGTGAAGCTTGATCTGGATGGGCAGGACGAGCATGCGGCGGCACGCTACGGGGTCGCGGCCGGCGCCCATTTCGGAGTTGGGCTCTTCATCGACGGACGGGGCCGTGATCGCTATACCTCGACCGGTCCCGTCTACACCGGCGCCGCGGCCTGGGACGTGAGCGTGATGTTGGCCATCGATGCCGGCTTGGACGATGACGTGTACGACTTCGCGCGGTCGACCGGGTTGGGCCTGGCCGACCATCGAGCCTGGAGTGTCTTCATCGAGGAAGGCGGCCAGGATCACTATCAGGTGCCGACGGGTTTCGGGACAGCGCTGGACCAGAGTCTTTCGGGCTTCTTCGATCTCTCCGGCGCCGATCACTACGGCCGGACGGAGGACCCGGCAGCGGCCCCTCGGTTTCGCAACGGGACGGTGCTGCGACACCAGGCAGGCGGCCTGTTTGTGGATCAGGACTGAGGGCCCGGGCGTCTTGTATTCAGAAGGCGGGCCCGCGTAGGGTCTCGTGCTAGAAAATCCCCGCAGGAACCTGTTACGTTGATCGGGCCGGCGAGACGGAGGGGAAGACATCTGGAGAAGGAGACGGCGCCATGAAACAAAAAGTCGACATCGGACCGATCGTCAAAGTGACAAAGACGGACGGGGAGTGGAAGAAGCTCCTCAGCCCGGAGTCCTATCAGGTCCTGCGGCACGAAGCGACCGAGCGGGCCTATTCCAACCCCATGCACGAGAACAAGAAACCAGGGATCTATCAATGCGCGGGCTGCGCCCTCCCCCTGTTTTCCTCCGAGCATAAGTTCGACAGCGGCACCGGCTGGCCGAGCTTCTGGCAGCCGATCGCTCCACAGGTGGTCGGCACCACGACGGATTTCAAGCTGATCTACCCGCGCACCGAAGCGCATTGCGCCCGCTGCGACGGCCATCAAGGCCATATCTTCAAGGACGGCCCACCCCCGACCGGGCTCCGGTACTGCATCAACGCCGCGGCCCTGCAATTT
>SWDL01000131.1 GCA_005116795.1 Nitrospira sp.
GGAGGTTTAGGGAGGTGACGAGTAAGCCAAACCAGGCGGCAAGGCCGACAGGGTGAATCAAGATATCTTGCCCCTGAGGAAGATGTCCGACCACCAGCCAGGCGACGAGCTGAAATATCAGAGGCTCTCCAAGCTGCAAGCCGAATCCTCGCTCGACCGGGATGACGGTGGAGAGTTTGAGCCCGACAAAGAGGGCTGGAATGGCAACAAGAAAGCCGGCGATTGGTCCGGCCACGCCGATGTCGAACAAGGCGCGTCGGTGTAGGATGGGGCCCCGCATGCGGATCACGGCCCCGAAAGTGCCGATCAGATAGGGCAGGCCGGGGACGAACATCGGAAGGGTGGCCGGCACACCGTGCCTTCGAGAATACAGGTAGTGGCCGAGTTCGTGCGTGCCAAGGATACCCAGTAGGGTTGCCGCGTAGGGGATTCCTCTCCAGAGGGCGCCAGGGTCTTGAAGGAGAAAATCGATGGGTCCGACTCGAAAATTCGTGCGAGTGCCATAGGCGCCGGCCCAAAGAGTCGTGAACACCGTCGCGAGGAACAGCAGGCCGGGCACGATCAAGTCTGTGGCCCGCAGGCGAGGGGCCGGCTCGTCGGCCTCATCACCCTCTGTGAGTTCGTCGGGAGCGGTCGTCTGCGGGAAGTTGGGATGTCGTGTGTCGTCCATCGGCCTCTGCGGTCAGGATTCGATCAGCTTGCGCATTGTCCCATGCGGGGACGGAAGGGTCCAGCCGTTAAGCATAGAACGGATTGTGCTCCAACTCCTCGCGAACGGTGGTGGCCGGCCCATGCCCCGGCAGGAGCACATGATCGGGAGACAAGCCCAGCACCCGGCGCCGTACAGAATCCAAATGGGTGGGATAGAGCGGGAAGGGATTGGCGCGTCCGATAGAACCGGCGAACAGCGTATCGCCCACAAAGCAGAGGGGGTGCCCGGCGCCCCCGACCTGATAGCAGATGCCACCAGGCGTGTGACCCGGGGTCCGGAGGCACGTCACCGTCAACTGTCCAACCGTGATCGTTGTGTCGTCTTCAGGCGAGACCAGGCCTGAGGAAGGGCGCCAAGAGAGGAGCGACTCATCTTCGGCCCCCAGAAACACGGGCACGTTCCACCGAGCCAGGATCTGCTCCAATCCATCCGCATGGTCGGAGTGGCCGTGGGTCAAGCAGACGGCTTTCAGTCTGAGTTGATGGCGCTCCACCATCTCGATCATGGCCGGCGCATTGTAGGCGGTGTCGATGAGGATGACGTCGCCGGCGTCGTGCAGCAGGTACCCCTTCACGGCATACCCGCCGACACTGCCGTTCACGGTCTTGACCGATTTGAAGGTCCCTGGGACCGGGGCCGGCATCCAGCCCTGCGAGGCGATCTGTTCGAGGGGAGCGGGGCGCAACTTCAACGTGGAGGCGAGGGCCTTGGTTTCCTCCGCCGTGGGTGCGCGGGCGGCTCGTTCAAGGGCCGTGATGTCGGCGGCAAAGAGCCCGGAAATCCGAGCCAGGTCGCCCACCGGCATGGCCAGCCCCATCCGGGCTTTCTTGATGATGTCGGAGAAGTCGTCTTCAAGCGGCATAACTCAACGATGAACGCCGAGGCTTCCTTTTCACCCCTCCTGCGCCAGCGGAATTTCCTTTACGTCGCCGAAGCCGGACAAGAGCGGCAACAAGGCCTGCGGGGGGCCCACCGCCAGGATGCGGAGCCGTTCAGGATGCAAATGCTTGCGGGCCACGGCCAGGAGGTCCTGTGTCGTCACCTTCACCACCTCATCACGAAGCCGCTGAAGAAAATCCTTCGGCAAGCCGTCGTATTCCAAGCCCATGAGCCGATTCACGATGGCCGATGGGCTCGCGAAGGAAAACACGAAGGAGTTGACGAACGACTCCTTGGCCTCGGCGAGTTCTTCATCCGTCACCGGCTCTTCACGGAGGCGTTCCATGTTGGCGATCAAGCGGCCGATCGCTTCCTGGGTCGACTCCACTTTGGTTTCCGCGCGCATCAGCCAGACACCCCGTTCATGCGTGCCTGCGCGAAGCCCGCTCCCCACGGAGTAGGCCAGGCCGCGCTTGGTGCGGATATCCTGGAACAGGCGGCTTCGGAATGAACTGCCTCCGAGAATGTCGTTCAAGACAGTGAACGCCGGGTAATCCGGGTCATTCTCTTTCAGGGACAGGTGTCCCACTCGTACGTGTGTTTGACTGGTCCCTTTGCCGATCACGCGCACGAGACGCTGACCGCCGGACGCCGCGTCATCGGGTACGGGAGGCAGCGTAATCTCGGGCGGCGCGCCCTTAGCCCAGGCCCCGAAGGTCTTGCGCAGGCGCGCCAGCATGTCGTCCCGCGAAAAGTCGCCGGTGACGCCCAGGATGATCCCATTGGGATGAATCGCCTTGGCATGGAAGGCCATCAGATCGTCCCGCGTGATCTTCGACACGGAGGCCACGGTGCTCTCCCGGG
>SWDL01000132.1 GCA_005116795.1 Nitrospira sp.
GCATCATCAGAACTTCATCGGAACGTATATGGGCGCGGCGGGGCATCCATACGCGCGCCGCATGGTCGAGGAATCGGATTGCCTCCTCATGCTGGGGGCATGGCTCACCGACACCGAGACCGGCCGGTTTACGAGCGCGATACCCCGCCACACGCTGATTCAAGTCCTGGCGAACGACGTGCTGGTCAGCCGTCACCGGTATGACCGCGTCGGTCTGGCGGACGTCCTGGGGGCGTTGCTCGAGTGCGAGGACCTGAAACCGTCGTCCTTCCGGAATGAGTACGTGCCCGAGCTCAGACCGCCGGGAACGCCCTCTCTGCTGGCCGCGGTCTTCTCGGATCTGAGCCGGTTGGACGGCCGGCGGTATGTGTTCACGACCGATACCGGAGACTGCCTGTTCGGCTCGGTCGCCTTGAATGCGGAGACCATCCTCAACCCCGGCTACTATGCCAGCATGGGATTCGGCGTGCCGGCTGCGCTGGGCGCCGCCCTGGCCTTGCCCGGTTGCCGGCCGATCGCGCTGGTGGGGGACGGGGGCTTTCAGATGACGGGAATGGAACTCGGGACCCTGGTCCGGTATGGGCTGAATGCCGTCGTGATTGTGCTGAACAACGGCGGGTATGGGAGTCTCGAAGCATTGGGCGCCGCGCCGGAGTTCTGCCGGATCCACGATTGGGACTATGTCGGAATGGCGGAGGCGATGGGGGCGGCCGGCGTCAGGGTGCGAACGGCCGACGAGTTCAGGACCGCCTTACATCAGGCCTGCGACGAGTCGGGGGTCGTCCTCATTGAGGTCGTCCTGGAACCCGGAGATATCTCACCCACGCTTCAACGGCTGGGACGAATCGCCGAGTCACAGGCCCCCGGCCTGCCTCAAGGATAAGAAGGCATGTCATGGCGATCATCCGCGATACAAGGGCAGTGCATCTATTTTCAAAAGGGGGGTGTGATGAACAAGAACCGTCGCGGTCGGGCAAAAGGTCAGGGGCGATGGGCTTTGGTGGTGCTGGCGGTGACACTCGCGCTGGCGCCGGCGTGGGCATGGGCGGAGGAGACGGGGAAAGGCAACCTGGTCTTCTTCCGGGGAGGTTTTGCGGGGCTGACAAATGGGCGAGGCGGCGAACTGTTCACTGACTTGAACACCAATCGAAACAATGCGAACAGCGGCTACTATGTCGGCGCCGGTCTGGATCTTCTCCTCTCGAGGGATCTCTGGGGGTTGATGAATGGCGTCTCGGCGTTGGGGGAGATCGGAGTCGAATTCAAACGGTTCGATTCGAACTCGGTGACTAATAGCGCAATCCTTGGAGGTGGGGCAGTGCCTGCCAACCAGGTTCAGGTCACGATGTTGACCGTGGATGTGGCGCCGAAATTCAAATTCATGGAAGGGAGGGCATTCCGTCCCTGGATCATCCCGCTCGGACTTGATTTCCATGTGATCAGCCCGCCCTCGAATCAGACAAACTATCTTGATATCGGGGTCCAATTCGGAGCGGGGTTTGAGTACCAGGTCTGGAAGGAGTTCAAGGTCGGCCTGGACGGCCGGTTCCACCTGGCCTCCAATCAGACGAATACGGTGAACAATTTCGGCACGATCGGGCCTTACATCGGAATCGGATTTTAACCGTATGACGGTGACTGATCGGTTACGGGACGACCATGTGTTGATCCGGCGCGCCTTGGGCCTCTTGGAAGGCGCTTGAGAGATATGGAACTGGGCCGGCCGGTCGATCTGCATTGGCTGTAGTGCCTGCTCGGTCACCAGACCGGGCAGGCCACCGGGGTCAGCTCAAAGCCATTGACCCGCGCGATCCGATACGAGAGAATGTAGAAATTCCGGGAGGTGTGTCGTTATGGATAAAATGACGCCGATGTCGGAGCCGAATACAGCGGGTGGATCGGTCGCCCCCCCGCCGGTCCAGCCCTCGGTTGTCTTCACGGCAGATGTCAAGATCCGCAACTTCGGGGAGCCCAAGAAGATGAACGCCGGAGGATTGTCGCTTCGGCGTGGAGACCGGGTCATGATCGAGGTCAATCGAGACCTGACCTACGGCGTGCTGGTCTCGGACCCGGTCTCCATGCTGTTCGTGCCCCCGATGCGGATGATGAAGACCATTCTCCGCGCAGCCACCGAGCAGGATCTGGCCACCATCGCACAGTACGACCGTTTGGCGAGCGAGGCCCGACGCTATTGCGTCGAGCGCGCGCAAGTCTTGAGGCACGACATGAAGCTGGTGGAAGTCTATGCTTCGTTCCAGCGGCGTGTGCTCACCTTTGTCTATACGGCCGAAGAGCGCATCGACTTCCGCGAGATCGTGCGGGACTTGGCGAGGCAATTCGGCGGTCGGATCGAGATGCTGCATATCAACAAGCGGGATGAAGCGCGGCGTCTCGGTGGCGTGGATACCTGCGGCCTTCCGCTCTGCTGCGCGAGTTTCTTGGTGGAGATCGAGCCGGTGAGCATCAAGAAAGCGAAATCGATGGGCATCCGGATCGAGGACAACCAACTGGGTATCTGCGGAAAATTGAAGTGTTGCCTGCTCTTCGAAGTTTCGGAGCCGCGGACCGCCGCAGCTCCGCGCCTGATCATGCCGGCCGGCCGGTCCTGACCGCGGCCGGCCTGCCGCTCCTCTCCACATCGACGTGACCTTCTTCATTCTCTGGCTCCATCTCCTGGCGGCAATGACATGGATCGGCGGCATGCTGTTTCTCTCGCTGGTGGCCGTCCCCGTGCTGAAACCGCGAACGTCTGGTCCCACGCATGCCGAGCTGTTCCGCGCGATGGCGCGGCGATTCCGCCTGATCGTCTGGATCGCCATCGCCACGCTGCTGAGCACTGGGCCGCTGTTGCTCTCCTCGCGGGGTTTCTCCCTTCTGGAACCGGCACAGTGGCCGGCGGTGCTGAGCGTCAAGTTGGGCTTGGCGGCCCTGCTGCTCATCTTGACGGGAACGCATGATCTGCTGATCGGGCCCCGCGTCGGGGCCCTCGTGCGAATGCCTCCGGAGAACCGCACCCGGTGGGACGGGATCCTCATCTCTGCGACTCCGTGGATTGCGCGCGGCTCTCTCGTCTTCGCGCTGAGCATTGTGGCGCTGGCGCTGGCTCTCTCACCGACATAATTGTCTCAATCCCCTCTCTTGCCCCAAACCGTATCTCTTCTCCTCCATGACTGTGGCATTCCGCGACAGCGGGGCTGTTCCTCCTGTGGCAGGACTCCTTTCGAACTTCCGCATGCAGGCTTGCACTGGCCCTTCCTTTGGAGTTATCCCAGTAGAACATCCCAACCTTGTCGGATGGGCAGATGGGTCTCCCATTTGCAGGATTGGATGGAATTGACCTGCGGAAGCCGACCGATGGACAAGAAACTCCACTTTTCGATCTGGTATGTACTGCTCGCGGTCTGGGCGGTGTTCATGATCCACGATGTGATCCAAGCCCTCCAGCGGGAGGCAGAATTACCGTACAGCGAGTTCAAAACGCTGGTCGCGGCGGACAAAGTGTCTGAAGTCACGGTCACTCATCAGACACTGTCCGGGAAGTTGAAGCCGGAAGAGGGGGCCAAAGAGCAGAAGTTATTTTCGACCGTCCGGGTCGAGGACCCCGATCTGGTCAAGGATCTCCATACGCACGGCGTCACGTTTACCGGAGTCATAGAAAGTACGTTCTTGCGGGACCTGTTGTCCTGGGTCTTGCCGGTCGTGATCTTCGCCGCGATCTGGTTTGTCATCTTTCAACGAATGGGACAGGCCCAAGGGGGATTCATGCGGGTCGGGCAGTCGAAGGCCAAGATTTACGTGGAGAAGGACATCAAGGTCACCTTCGCCGATGTGGCCGGCGTGGACGAGGCGAAAGAGGAACTGCAAGAGGTCATCGAGTTCCTGAGAACCCCCGAGAAATTCACCAAGCTGGGCGGAAAGATTCCCAAGGGCATCCTCTTGGTGGGTCCTCCCGGCACCGGAAAGACCTTGCTGGCTCGA
>SWDL01000133.1 GCA_005116795.1 Nitrospira sp.
TCCGGAGCATCCGGATGCGCGATGACCGCTTCCCAGCCGCTCTTGAGTTCCTCTCCATCCTTGAACGGCGAGAGGTAGGTCGATCCGGCCGGCTCGACGATGAAGGAGCCCATCAGACCGAGAGCCGTCTGATCCCGATTCCCCAGACTCTGGAGCATGTGCCCGCCCTCTTGATCCTCGGGGCGGATGTACCATTCAAAGACCTGGTTGCCCTTGGGCGGAATCGTCGAATCCGGATTGGTGGAAATGGCGGGCTTGCCCGTCGCGCTGACGACCGTGCTGGATCCGTGAATGCGGAACGTGATGGCCTCCTCCTCGACCTGATTCGCCACCTTGAAGATGACGCAGTCGCCTTGGTTGCCGCGGATCACCAGGGGCTGAATGGCGTCCCCTTGCAATCCGTTCGTGACCGCGCCGGGATCGTTTTCATGCTTCCGGGCTTCTTTATTGATCTTCTCTTCTTCCCTCGCCTTGGCCAGATTCTCGGCCAACACATACATGTAGCCGGGGAAGTGTTGACCCCACTGATTCAGCGAGATGTCGATATTGACGGCGACGATGTCGTAGATTTTCTTTGGGGCATAGGCGGGACATTGGCCACCGTTGTTGGCCTTGTCGCTCGCAGCCAGACTGGGGGCCGTGAGGATGGGCTCGTTCCCCATCATCCCGATCTCGTGCAACGCCTCGGACACCGCAAAGGGGGCGCCCGCTTGATGCCGCATCCCGACGTCATCGGCGATACGCTCGCTGAT
>SWDL01000134.1 GCA_005116795.1 Nitrospira sp.
AAGATCCGCCCGGTGAAGATTCGCCTGCAATTGCACTACGTCCGGACCCGAAGTCTGTGGACCGATCTGACGATTCTCGTGCGTACCTTGGCCGCGATGATCTTCCGCCTGAAGCCTCAGGCGATGGGCGTCATCGACGAGAAAGGAACCCTACCCTATGGAGCCTAACGATCACGTCGCATCCCTGGATCTGAAGCGATTGCTGTACCGGACGATGTTGAGAATCCGGCTGTTCGAGGAGCGTGTCGGAGCGCTGGTGGAGGCGGGCGAGGCGCGGACGCCCTGCCACTTGTACATCGGTCAGGAGGCGGTGGCCGCCGGCGTCTGCGGCGCGCTCCAGCGGGACGACTTCGTGTGGGGCGGTCATCGCTCGCATGGCCATTATTTGGCGAAGGGGGGCGATCTGCGGGCGATGATGGCGGAAATTCTTGGGAAGGAAACCGGTTGTTCACGAGGCCGGGGGGGCTCGATGCATCTGATCGCCCCCGAGGTGGGGATTCTCGGCACGGTGCCGCTGGTGGCGGCCACGATCCCGCTGGCCGTCGGCGCGGCCCTCGCCTCGAAGTTGAGTCAGAATCGGCGAGTCTCCGTGTCGTTCTTCGGCGACGGCGCCACCGAAGAGGGCCATTTTCACGAGTCGGTGAATCTGGCTGCCCTCTATCAGCTTCCCGCGATTTTTGTGTGTGAAAACAATTTCTACGCGAGTCACATGCCGCTCTTAGGACGCCGCCGCGCGGATAACATCCCTGCCTCAGGCCTCGCGCACGGGATTCCCGGCGTGAGCGTCGACGGCAACGATGTGATGGCGGTGTATGAGGCCGGCCTGGCGGCGGTGAGTCGGGCCCGTGCCGGTGAGGGGCCGACCCTGATCGAGTGTCGCACCTATCGGTGGCGAGGCCACGTGGGCCCGTCGTGGGACATGGACGTCGGCGTGCAGCGGAAGGACGAGTTGAAGGATTGGCTGCCCAAAGACCCCATTGCGCGCCTCCGGAACCTCCTCCTCAATGAAGGCCTCCAGCTCCATGAATTGGAGCAGGTCGAACAGGCCGCGCGGGACGAGGTCGAGGCGGCGGTCGCGTTCGCCCGTGCATCGGCCTATCCCGATCCCGGCGAGTTGCTGAAGCATGTGTATGTCGAAGAACGAAAGGGAGTCCTCCTATGAGATGCTTGAATTACGCGCAGGCGATTCGTGAGGCTCACGCGCAATTGCTTCGGGACGATCCCCGCGTCTTTGTGATCGGGCAGGGGCTCTGGAGCCCTTGGTATGCGGGATCAAGTTTGCAAGGTCTGGACAGTGAGTTCGGCCGGCATCGCCTGTTGGATTCGCCGGTGTCCGAGAACGCCACCACCGGCGCGGCCATCGGCGCCGCGATGGCCGGCATGCGCCCCATCGTCTTCCACCCGCGCATGGATTTCATGCTCCTGGCCGTGGACCCGATCGTGAACCAGGCGGCCAACTGGGCCTCTCTGTTTGCCGGCCGGGTCAACGTGCCGGTGGTGATCCGCTCGGTGATCAACCGGGGCGGCGAGCAAGGTGCCCAGCACTCGCAGGCTCTGCAGTCCCTCTTCGCCCATGTTCCCGGACTCAAAGTCGTGATGCCGAGCACGCCCTACGATGCGAAGGGACTGCTCATGACGGCGGTGGCGGACGGGAATCCGGTCATGTACATCGATGACCGCTGGCTCTATGCGGAGACCGGCGAGGTGCCTGAAGAACAGTACCGTGTTCCGATCGGCAAGGGGGTCGTGCGTCGAGCCGGGAAGGACGTCACGATCGTGGCGACCTCCTATATGGCCGTCCAAGCCATGAAGGCGGTGGAGGGGCTGTTGGAACGCGGCATTGACGCGGAGGTGATCGATCTGCGCTCCATCAAACCGTGGGACCGTGATCTGGTGTTTTCTTCCGTGTGGAAAACAGGGCGGCTCGTGGTGGCGGATGCCGCGTGGCACACAGGGGGGTTCGCGGCCGAGGTGGCGGCCACTGTGGCCGGCGAAGTGTTCCCCGCCCTCAAGGCGCCGATTGCGCGCGTCTGCCTGCCTGACGCTCCCGCTCCCACGAGTCGCGCCATGGAACAGGCCTATTACATCGGGGCCTCGGAGATCGTGATCGCGGTTGACAAAGTGCTCAGCTCAGAAAGGAGCAGGTATGACGTACCGAGTCCCGTTTATTGATGCTCGCGCGCATTACGCCAAGCTGAAACCCGAGATCGATCAAGCCATCCTTGACTGTCTGGGCCGGGGGCAGTTGATCTATCGGCAAGAGCTCCGGGATTTTGAGGATCATCTGGCCGCCTTTGTGGGAGTCAAGTATGCGGTCGGCGTCAACAGCGGGTACCATGCTCTGCACTTCTCTCTGCTCGGGGCCGGCGTCGGGCCCGGCGACGAAGTCATCACCGTGGCGCACACCTTCGTGGCCACCGTGTCCGCCATCATCCATTGCGGAGCGACGCCTGTCCTCATCGAGGTTGGGCCGGACTACAACATGGACCCGGATCAACTGGAGCGCGCCGTCACGCGGCGCACGAAAGCCGTAATCCCGGTTCATCTGAACGG
>SWDL01000135.1 GCA_005116795.1 Nitrospira sp.
AGGATTACGCACAGACACAAGCTGCATTTCTCCCAATTTCCACGGCTGCAAAGCCGTGGCCCCATTGAAGCAGCACAGTTATATGGTGTTCAGAAATGCTGCTGGGATTTCCACGGCTGCAAAGCCGTGGCCCCATTGAAGCTCGTCGGACATGAAGAATTGGGACCAGAGTTCCATCAATTTCCACGGCTGCAAAGCCGTGGCCCCATTGAAGCGGCCTGCGCTCTGCGCCTCCGGAGGCCCTCCCGCAGATTTCCACGGCTGCAAAGCCGTGGCCCCATTGAAGCCCATCAGCCTCGCCCGTCCCCGTTCCCGTTCCCGTCATTTCCACGGCTGCAAAGCCGTGGCCCCATTGAAGCATTTTCGACTGGGTGGCATTCCGAAAAATAGCCGATATTTCCACGGCTGCAAAGCCGTGGCCCCATTGAAGCACGTGCCGGCACCAGCGGTAGACTGAGAAGTCTTCCATTTCCACGGCTGCAAAGCCGTGGCCCCATTGAAGCACTAGATGTGCTGTCGCGTCCCGGCAGCCCCACGAATTTCCACGGCTGCAAAGCCGTGGCCCCATTGAAGCCATATGGCCCGCTTCAGTCCGGCCGCCGCGTCCTGGATTTCCACGGCTGCAAAGCCGTGGCCCCATTGAAGCCTGCTGGCCGGCAATGCCGCTGTCGATATCCTCACGTAATTTCCACGGCTGCAAAGCCGTGGCCCCATTGAAGCTTCATCCTTCCGGATCCTTCCGGATCCTTCCGGATATTTCCACGGCTGCAAAGCCGTGGCCCCATTGAAGCAACATCAGGGCTTCTCCACCGGCGCAGGCTTCAGTTATTTCCACGGCTGCAAAGCCGTGGCCCCATTGAAGCTTAGGGGCTTCGTTAAGACTTTTCCGAATCCGGATCATTTCCACGGCTGCAAAGCCGTGGCCCCATTGAAGCAGAACAACCGGACCACGAACGCCTCGACAGGGAATGGATTTCCACGGCTGCAAAGCCGTGGCCCCATTGAAGCGACCGAGCCGATGGCCCACTAGGGTCGAACTGGCTTATTTCCACGGCTGCAAAGCCGTGGCCCCATTGAAGCAGCAGCAGCCGGACGCGGTCCAGTTCTTTCGTCACGCATTTCCACGGCTGCAAAGCCGTGGCCCCATTGAAGCTACCGGATAGGTATTGCCGGTGATGAGCATAGCATATTTCCACGGCTGCAAAGCCGTGGCCCCATTTAGAGCGTGACAGGGTTCTCACGGCGGTGCGATGGGCAGGGTAGCGCCCGCTCGACCTGCCCGACGACAAGCAGGAGGGAAGGGCGGACGAGGATTGAAATCAGGGGCATGCCCCACCGGCCCCTTCAAGCCGGTTGTGCTCCCCCCGCTACTCAAGGTGTAGACTGTCCCCGCATTGTGTGATAATCGAGACCTGTCCAGGTTTGGACAGGGCAGTCGTTCGAGAAGTGAAAGCACTTGCAAAATCGTCGGATTCCGAGCGGGAAGGGTTTATGAGCGACTGATCCCCTGATGCTGAGCGGAGTTGAAGGGGCGGGGCCCGAGCAGAGTCGAAGGGCCGTCTCTCGGGCCTGCCCGCCCAAGCCATGGCCTGCCTGTGCCGGCACGGCAGGCCATGGCTTGGGCGAGGGGCTGGGGACAGTCCAGAGGACTCGGGAGTGAATGGCTGAGAAGGGGGCATCATGGCGACACCGGTAACGACAACTGTAGACCGGGCCCGACTGACAGCCATTGCCGATCGGTTGCGTCGGGATTACGGGGCTGCGCGCATCATTCTCTTTGGATCGGCGGCACGCGACATGGTCACCGCGCATAGCGACATCGATCTGTTGGTCATCGCCGAGACCCGCGAGCGATTCTACGAACGGGCAGCTTCGGTGCTGCGAACCGTACGGGAACTCAGCTATGGCTTGCCGTTGGCTCCGATTGTGTTGACGGCAAAGGAGCTTCAAGCGCGCCTGGATCGCGGCGATCAATTCATGGCGGAGGTGGTCGGAACAGGGGTGGACTTGTGAGCCCACGTCAGGAGTCTCTCTACCCTGGCGAATGGATCGTGGCGAAGTTCGATCGGCACATCGAATTTAGGGGGGGAACGAACATGCCGGGTACAGGGCTCACTTGAGCGGGGGGGCACGCTGAATGATACCAAATAGACCCTCCCAAACGTCGTTGGAACATCGTAAGATGCGCCCGTGATGCCTGAACAAGCGTTGAAGGATATTTTCGGCTATCCGTCGTTCCGCCCCGGACAGCGCGAAGTGATCGACGCGGTGCTGGCGGGAAAGGACTGCGTGGCGGTGATGCCGACGGGCGCCGGCAAGTCGCTGACCTACCAGATTCCGTCGCGCCTTTTAGGTGGGGCGACCTTGGTGATCAGCCCGCTGATCTCGCTGATGAAGGACCAGGTGGACGCGGCGCGGTCGGTCGGCCTGCGGGCGACCTTCCTCAATTCCAGCCTGATGCCGGACGCGCGCCGCGCGCGGGTCGAGGGCCTCAGGCGTGGCGACTATGAACTGGTCTACGCCGCGCCCGAGGGCTTGGAGGCCGGCGCCGGCGCCGCGTTGTCGGGCGCCAAGCTCGCGCTGATTGCGGTGGACGAGGCGCATTGCATCAGCCAGTGGGGTCATGATTTCCGGCCCGCCTATCGCAACCTCAAAGGTCTGAAGCGACGTTTCCGCGTGCCCGTGTTGGCATTGACCGCGACGGCGACGCCGCAGGTGACGAACGACATTGTGGAGCAGTTGGCGATGGATGAGCCGCTCCGTGTGCGCGGCTCGTGCTTCCGACCGAACCTCCACCTCACCGCCTATCTGAAGACAGGGGAGAAAGCGGTTCCGCGCCCTGGGACCGTCACCGACACCAAGACCTCGATCTTGCGCCTGGCGCGCGCCCATGCCGGAGAAAGCGGCATCGTGTATTGCCTGTCACGACGATCCGTTGAATCCATGGCGGAGTTTCTGGTCGGACGCGGGGTCAAGGCGCTGGGCTACCACGCGGGCATGGATGCCGCCGAGCGCGAGCGTGTGCAGAACGCCTTTCAGCAAGACGACGCGGATGTGATCGTGGCGACCGTCGCCTTCGGCATGGGTATCGATAAGCCCGATGTGCGCTTCGTGATCCACCGCGACATGCCGCGTTCGGTCGAGGCCTACATCCAAGAGGTGGGCCGCGCGGGTCGCGACGGGGCGCCGAGCGAGTGCATCCTGTTTTACTCGTGGGCCGATGTCATGAACTATGAGCGCTTGGTGTCCGATCAGGACGCGGCGCAGGCTGAGTGGCACCGTGCTCGCGCCCGCGAGCTCTTTCGCGCCATGGACCAACGCCTCTGTCGCCACCAGACGCTCGCGCGGCATCTGGGAGAGGCGATGGCGGCTTGCGGGTCGTTCTGTGACATCTGCGCGGGCTTCGACCCCGTGCGCGCGTCGCCGACGATACCCAGGCCACGCGCCTCGTTCGTCCGGCGCACCCCGTCCGATGACCCCTTCACCCCAGCCTGTGACCCGACCGGCGCCTCACCCACGACCGCGACGCCGCGTGCCACATTCGGCGCCCGCATCCCGTTCGATGAGACCTCCACCTTCGACGGTTCGACCCTCCTGTCCAGGCTCAAGGCTCTGCGTAAGCAGCTCGCCAACGCACGTCAGGTTCCTGCCTATATGGTCTTTTCCGATGCCACACTCATGGACATGGTCTCGCGCCGGCCCACCAACGAGGATGAGATGCGCGCCGTGTCCGGCGTCGGCCCCAAAAAATGGGCCGAATACGGCGAGATGTTCCTCGAAGCCATTCGAGGGTAAATCGATTGTCGTTGTCTTTTCATGCTTCACCCCTTACGGCCGTTCATCGCGCCCGCTGCGTCAGAAAACGGATATAGGACACCACGTCTCTCATCTCTTGTTCGTTCAGCCGGCCTTTCCACCCGTGCATCTTGCTCATGGCAAGACCGAACTCGATCGCCATCACCATCTGTTCATCGGACCGACCCTGCATGATGGGTGAGTGAAAATTGGCCGGCGGAATACTTTCCTCCTGTGCGAATGGCCCGTCGCCCCACCCTCCGACTCCATGACAGCGCGCACAGTGCCGCTCATAGAGGGTCTTGCCGGCCGGCACGTCCCCCCCCAGTTCCTGCGACCGGACCGGCTCAGCGAAAACAAGCAGGAGCAAGGCTCCCGTCATGGCCATGAGAATGTCGTGGCGAATGGACGAACGTGCCATAGCCGGGCCCCCTTCTGGTCAGCTCTTCTTCGTCGTGTGGGCCACGAAGCTGGTATAGATTTGCCGGACGTTCGTGCTGCCACAGGCCGGGCACTTCACCGGCCCCGCGCTGCGTTCTTTCAGCGTCAACACGATCAGCGATTCCTTGCCGCAGTCCAGACATGTGTAATCGTACATCGGCATGGTCAGCCTCCGGGTGAATTTGGGCATTGTGTGATCGGGTCATTTCACCATTGAGAAAGTCTTTCCTCTACGATGCTCTCAATCGTCAATGACCCGATGATTCAATGGCCAACTGCTTATTCGGTCCCCCCCACGCCGCCACAATCTTCGCCATCTCTCCGACGCGACGGGCCACGCGCCCATAGAGCGTATTCTCCGGATACGTGCCGTCCGGTTGGCGTTCGCCCGCCGGCACACCGGTCAAGAGCTCCAGCGCCTCCTCCACCTCGCTGACGGCATAGATGCCGAACTCACCGCGTTCCACCGCTTCGACCACATCCCGGTTGAGCGCGAGATGCCTCGTGTTCCGAAGCGGGATGATGACACCCTGGTGTCCCGTGAGGCCACGGGCCCGACAGGAGGCGAAGAAGCCCTCGATCTTTTCATTGACCCCGCCGATCGGCTGAATTTCTCCGAGTTGGTTCACCGATCCTGTGACGGCCAGCCACTGACGCACGGGCGCCTCTGCCAAGCTCGAAAGGATGGAGGCCAATTCGGCCACGGCGGCGCTGTCCCCCTCGATCTCGGAGTAGGCCTGCTCGAAGGTGAGCGTGGCCGACAGGGCGAAGGGTTGCGTGCCGGCAAACGTGCCCGCGAGGAACCCGGCCAGGGTCATGACGCCCTTACTGTGAATGGATCCAGCCATCTTGGCTTCCCGCTGAATGTCGATGACCCCCTTCGTCCCGACGAAGGTCCTCGCCGTGATGCGGCAGGGCCGGCCGAACGCATAGTCGCCGAGGAGATGCACGGACAATCCGTTGACCTGTCCCACGACCTCGTGATCCAGATCGACGAGCAGGGTGCCTTCCTTGATCTCGTCCTGAATCCACTCCTCGGGCAGATTGACCCGTTCGCGTCGTTTGGCCACCGCCATGTCCACATCATCGCGGGAGACGAAGTCGCGATCATGTGCGCGGGCCCAGAATCCCGCCTCACGGGCGACATCGCTGAGCAGGCTCATGCGCAGCGAGAGACGGTCATGTCGCTCCGCCAGGCGCATCCCCTGTCGGATGAATTCGGCCACGGCGTCGGCGCGGAACGGCGGAAGAGGTTCATCGCGGCAGAGCCGCGCCAAGAAGCGGGCGTAGAGCAGGTCCTGCGAGTCGTCTCGCAGCACATCCACGTCAAAATCCGCCTTGACCTTGAACATTTTCGGGAAGTCTTCCTCATAGGCCTGGAGGAGATGGTAGATATAGGGCGGGCCGATCAAGATCACTTTGGTCTCCACCGGGATCGGTTCAGGTTTCAAGCCGCTGGTTGAGAACCCATAAAACTCCCCGGGATCTTCGATTTTGACGGCGCGCGTCTTGATCACGCGCTTCAAGGCGTCCCAGGCGAAGGGCTGGCGCAGGACGTCCGTGACATTGAGAATCACGTAGCCGCCGTTTGCCTGGTGGACCGCTCCCGCCCGGATTTCCGTAAAGTCGGTGAAGACCACGCCGAAATGCGACTTGCGTTCGATCTTTCCGATGAGGTTCGTATAGGTGGGATGCGACTCCTCGATAAGGGGGGCGCCGCTTCCTGGTGTGCGTTCGACGACGAGATTGACCTGGTAGCGCGTCAAGTCGGCCTGTCTGCCGCCCGCCTCCAGCCCCAGGATCGGAATGACCG
>SWDL01000136.1 GCA_005116795.1 Nitrospira sp.
GCGGATGGTGCGCCGCCGCGGGTATCTAAGGTCCAGGGAAAAGTACGCGCTCTTGCTCTGGCGCGATCGCCGGGCCGATCCCTTTCAGTTCTCATTGGAGAGCCGGTCATGGCGGTTCACGTTCGGCGATCATGACACCTTCTGACCAAGTGATGATTGAGTTGCCAGGCCATGCGCCGGGGTCGTGCCGATTCTCCTGACCGGCGACGTGGACTATTCCACGCACCCTCGCGAGGAGGAGAAACGGCGGGCGCTGGAGTCGATCCTGCAGGCCGGCCTTGAATTGGACGGCGCGGTGACGTTCTTTTTTTGTCGCCCGCGAGGCGCAACAGGTGCCGGAGTATCCCGCAAGACTTCGGGAGGCCGGGCACGAGATCGGCTGCCATGGGCTGACACATGGGAACGAGGAAGAGTACGACGCGATGCCGCTGAGCATGCAGGAAGCCTATCTGGAACAGGCGACGGCCGTGCTGCGCTCCCTGAGCGGGGGAGCCATCGTCTCGTTTCGGGGGCCGCGCGTGAAGGTCTCCGGCCCGACGCTGCGGATTCTCTCGCGCATGGGTTATCGCGCGGATTCCACGGTCTGCTCGCAACGCTGTGACCTCGTCAGCTCGAATCTATTTCACACCGGCTGGCTGCGCGCTCCCCGGCGTCCCTATCACCCCAGCGCGTCGGATGCCTACCGGCGCGGCGATCTGCCGATCCTGGAAGTGCCGGTGTCCGCCCTGGCCCTGCCGTTCATTTCCAGCTTGCTCTATGTGGTTGGGGTGCCGTTCATGAAGCTGATGTTTCGCGCGCTGTACGCCGAATCGCGCCGGACCGGGAAGCCGATCGTCTATCTGTTCCATCCCTATGAATTCGCGGAGGAGATCAAGGGGGCCCGGGATTACAGCCGCAACCTGAAAGTCCATGGGGTGCGGGCGCGGCGGTACCTCTATCGGGGCGAGGCGAAGGCCAGGCTGGAGTGGAATCTTCAGCTCTGGCGCTATATGGCGAGGTTCGAAGGCGTGCGTTTCATGACGGTGTCCCAGTACGCGGCGCAGCAGGCCGGCAACGGAGGTGATGGGACGGCGGCTCCGTGGCGCGATGATTGTGCCGAGGTTGCGGCGTCGCTGGTGCACTGACGGCAGATGGTCACCCGAACGGGGAAGTGGGCATGACGAC
Source organism: Nitrospira sp. (assembly GCA_005116795.1). Classification (GTDB taxonomy): domain Bacteria; phylum Nitrospirota; class Nitrospiria; order Nitrospirales; family Nitrospiraceae; genus RSF151. The sequence goes on from SWDL01000136.1 coordinate 1,165, forward strand.
AAAGAGCGAGCTTCCAGAAGTAATTCTCCAGATCATCAGAGAGACGGCCGAGGCTAAGAATCTCACCGTGACGAACCTCGGGCTCGATTCTCCGGTAGATCGCCGACTCGGCCTGGATTCATTGGACTGGGCGGCGGTGGTAGTTCGTCTCGAAGGGGAAACCGGGATCGATCCGTTCGCGGCCGGGGCGGTTCCCACGCTCACGACGGTCTCGGACCTGGTCGAGTTGTATCAAGCAGGGATACGGTGAGGACAGGTCATTCATGCTGGCGGAACATCTTCGGAACGTGCCGAATGACCGGCGACAGCGTGCGGCGCTGATTGCGGGAGACACCGTGCTGACGTTTGCGTCGCTCGCCGCGCGGACGGATGTGCTGATCGAGCGTTGGCAGGTGCTTGCGGGACTGCGGGTTGCCCTGGCCGTGCATGACCCCGTGCATCTCGTGCCGTCGGTGGCGGCCCTGGACGCCCTTCGAGCGCGAGCGTTCCTTGTCGGGCGGCGTGGTCCAGCCGAGCTGGCGGAGTTGATGGCGCAATTTCAGTGGGACGCGATGGTGTGGAACGTGGAGGATCCGCCGCCTCTCGGTGTGGCGACGAGCACCTCCATGGGCCTGCGAAGGGACGAGGGATCAGTCACCATTCTCACGTCGGGAACGAGCGGCAAGCCCAAGGCGGCCAACCATACCTGGACGACACTGGCCGCGCCGGTCAGACGAGACCGAGCCTATGCCGACACCCGATGGTTCTGCGCCTACCCCCTGACCCTGTACGCCGGCACGCAAGTCCTGTTGCAAGCCCTGCTCAACTGGGCGCCGCTTGTGACGTCCCCGTCGCTCGATCCCGGAATGGTCGTGCGTACCATGCGAGAGACCGGCGTCACGCACGCGTCCGGCACCCCGACCTTCTGGCGGCAACTTCTGCTCTTCGCCGAGCGCGACGAACTGCGCGCCTGCACGCTCCGGCAGATCACGATGGGGGGTGAGCCGGTCACACAGGGCTTGCTGGATCAACTGGCCTCGCTGTTTCCGGACACCTGCCTGGTGCACATCTACGCCTCGACGGAACTGGGGCGTCTGTTTTCGGTCAGCGACGGGCGGGAGGGCTTTCCGGCGGAATGGCTTGATCAGCCGATCGAGCAGGGGATCGAATTGCGCGTGGTCGACGGGGAACTCCTGGCGCGCTCCTGTCACGCCATGACCGGGTAAGAACGACAGGCCTCCGGTGCGGATGAGGCCCACAGGAGCCCTCGGGCCGATGGATGGACGGCGACGGGCGACCTTGTGGAATGTCGGGGCAATCGTGTGTATTTTCGTGGCCGGAAGTCAGACGTGATCAATGTCGGGGGCCGGAAGGTACTGCCCTCGACGGTCGAATCAGTTCTGCGCGAGGCGTCGGGCGTCGGCGATGTGCGTGTCTACGGCAAGGCCAGTTCGCTCGTCGGCCAGCTCGTCGCCGCGGATATCGTGCTGGCGCGGGGGAGCGATGAAGCACAGGTGCGGGCGGATGTGCATCGGGTGGCCTGGGGGAAGCTGGCCGACCATGAGATCCCGCGCCTGCTGCGGATCGTCGAGGCCATCCCGCAGACGGGTGCATTGAAAGTCGCTAGATCGGAGTCGGCATGAACGGCGACGGCGTGATCCTGGTCAGCGGCGGCAGCCGGGGACTCGGGCTGGCGATCGTGGAAAGCCTGCTCGGACGCGGGCACCGCGTGGCCACGTTCAGCCGCAAGCCGGGAGAGGGGCTGGAACGTTTGCAAGAAAAGTTTCGCGACCAGCTTTCCTGCTTCGCCGGAGACCTGGCCGATAGCGCCTCCTTGGCCTCTGTCGTGGCGAGCGTGGAACAGGAGTGCGGCCCGGATCAACAACGCGGGGATCGCGGTGGACGGAGTGCTGGCGACGATGCAGCCGGCCGACGTGGAGCGGGTCATCATGATCAACCTGACCGGGACCTTGCTCCTCACACGGCTGGCGGTCAGGCTGATGCTGGTTCGCTCGCGAGGCAACGTGATCAGCATCTCGTCGATTATCGGACTGCGGGGGTACGCAGGTCTTGCGGCCTACTCGGCCACGAAGGCCGGGCTGGACGGCATGACCCGGGGGCTCGCGCGTGAATTGGGCCCGCGGAACATTCGAGTGAACTCGATTGCGCCGGGTTATCTGGAGACCGACATGAGCCACGGGCTCGACATGGCTCAGCGGGATCAGATCGTCCGACGCACCCCACTGGGGCGGTTGGGTGTGCCGAGCGATGTGGTGGGGGCCGTCCATTTTCTACTGTCGCCGGACTCGGCCTTCATCACGGGCCAAGTGCTGGTGATCGATGGAGGCATTACCTGTTGATATGAACCTGAATCTCGGTTGCGGCTCACAAGTTTTAGATGGCTGGATCAACGTCGATTACGCGATCGGGGCGCGTCTGGCCAAGATGCCCTGTTTCGGGCCCTCAACAAGCGCATCCGGCTCTTTCAGTTGAACTGGGACGACCGGATCTATGCGCATGATTTGACCAGGCCCTTTCCCTGGAACGGCGAATCCGTGGACGCGGTCTATAGCTCGCACACCCTGGAACACTTGACGAGGGAGCAGGGGCGCGCCTTCCTCCGTGAATGCTATCGGGTGCTGAGAAAGGGAGGCGTGATCAGGATTATCGTGCCAGACCTTCAACCATTGGTTGAGGATTATCAGCGAGGGAAGGTACAGGCCGATGAATTCGTGGAGCGCTTGGGTGTCCTCTACGGGACAGGCGGGGGCGGTCTCCGCAGTCGTCTGGCCCATCTGATTCATTTCCCCCATCAGTAGTGTATGTATGACCGGGAGACTCTGGTGCGTACGCTGGGCGAGATCGGGTTCGCCGCCGAACCGCGGCTCCCGTTCGAGAGTCGGATTGGGGATATCCGTCTGCTTGAGCTGGCGGAACGCACGGAGCGAGCCGTCATCGTCGAGGGAATCAAGTGAGACGCCAACAGGGAGGAGATACACGATGCCACGATTCTGGTTGGTGATCCTCGGGATGTGTCTCGGCCTGTCGATCGGAATCCCGGACGGCGCCTGGGCAGGCGGGAAAACCTTCGCCGGAAAACGGATCATCTCCGAGGAGGGGATCGACTGGACCACCAAGGAGAAGGCGGATGCGATCCTAGCCCGGATCAAGGACGCGCGATTCAATGTCTTTATGCCGATCGTGTGGCATGGCCGAGGCGCCAACTGGCCCTCGCAATATGCCGACTGGGACTATTGGCTCAAGGCCGTGCCGAAAACGAATTTCGATCCGCTCAAGTACCTGATCGAGCGGGCCCATGCCATGGGGATCGAGGTGCATCCCTGGTTCAATCTTGCGCTTCGGGAAGGAGACTTTTTACCTCAGTTTGCACCGCCCGGCACCCCTCATCTTGCATTCGACGTGCACATGCCGGAATTCCGGCACTTGATGGCCAATCTGGTGGCCGAGGTAGTTGCGAAGTACGATGTGGACGGGATCAACCTCGATATCGTCCGGACCATGGGGCTGTGCAGCAGCGACTTCTGCAAGGCGGACTATCAACGTCGATATGGGAGGGATCTGGCGGCCGACACGCTGCAGTTCAATGTGACGTTCGGGCGGGTCCCTACCCTGGTGGACTATCAGGAGTCGGATGTTACTGCAATGGTTCAGGAAATCTCGCAACGCATTCGGGCCATTAAACCCAACATTGTAATCAGCGCCGATGCGATTCCACTTCTCGCAAGTGTCGATCAAGGTCAGAACAGCATAGATTGGGAAAACAAGGGACTAGTGGATGTGATCTGTCGGATGGATTATTACCTTAATATTGACGCCAAGCTAACTGATACGATTCGTGGACGCTTGAAGAATCCGGATGCCTTGACGATCGTCATTTCAAACGTCTCCCTTGAAGAAAGGCGACCGGAACAGGACTATTTCTCACGTGATGGAAAGTGGCTGGCGGATACAATCTCTTTGATCATGGATCATTGGCCTAACACAGGCGTCGCGGTATATATGTCTCGATGGTTATCTGATGATCAGATCAACAAATTGAAGCAAGGGCCGTTTCGGCTGCCTGCCCCGCTGAACCTTCGAGCGGTCTCGCCCTAGGAGGCCATGCCTCGTTGGAGTGCGCTGTGACGACAGGTTCCCAACAGATGGTCCAGGCGGCGGCCCATGTGCCCCAGTTGGTACGCATCGCGAGAGGCACGGCGCTCTTTGCCGCCGGTACGGTCTTCGGTCTGGGGCTGAACTATGTCTACGGGATTGTCCTCGCGCGTCTTCTCGGCGCCGATGACTTTGGGTTGTACTCGTTAGGCCTGGCACTGTTCAACGTGTTGACTGTCATTGCGATCGCTGGCCTGGACAATGCGGCGCTGAAGTTCGTTGCGGACACCAAGGCGCAGGGCAACAGTAATCAGATCAACGGCGTGGTGCGAGCGGCTCTCCTCTTATCCCTGGCCTTCGGGGGAATTGCCGCGCTGTTGCTGGTGTTCACAGCCCACGGCGTTGCCCATACCGTCTTCGCGAAGGATGCCCTGGAGCCCGTCCTGTGGTGGTTTGCGATTGGCATCCCCGCCTTTTCCGTCTCCGCCGTGATGATCGCCGTCCTCCAGGCAAACCAAGATGTGGTCTGGCGAACGTCGATCAAGTACCTGATGGAACCGATCGTCAAGGCGGTCCTCACCCTCATCCTGGTCTGGGTTGGCTGGGGGCTGGAGGGGGCCATTATCGCCTCAGTAGCCGCGTTGGTCGGCTCGGTCATGCTGAGTCTGATTCCGCTGCGTCCGTTCCTGCGCCGGAGTGTGTCGGGAGGGGGCGTGCGCGGGCACGCGGGAGCGATTTTGTCGTTCAGCTCACCGCTGCTCCTGGCCCTCCTGGCCGCGAGCGTCGCCAATCGAACGGATCTCCTCCTGCTCGGCTATTGGTGGCCTTCGTCGGACGTCGGAATTTACGCAGCCGCGTTTCAGACCGCCACTGTGCTGACGGTGATCCTTGGGTGCCTGGAGTCCATCGCCACTCCCTACCTGTCGGAAAGCGTGGCGGCGTCGGATTGGAAGCATACGAACATCTTGTATGGCACGGTCGTGCGATGGAGCTGCGTCTGTGCGCTCCCGCTTTGCCTGATCATGCTCCTGTTTCCCGCTCAGATCCTGTCGATCTTCGGTCCGACGTTTCAGGCGGGCGCAGGGTGTCTGATAATTCTGGCTTGCGGCCATCTGATCAATGCGGTGACCGCCTGTGCCAATAATGCACTGCTGTGGGCGGGACATTCGCGTAGGGTGATGTGGAATTATCTCATTGTCGCGGCGGCTCAGATCGCGGCAGATCTTGCGTTGATCCCTCGATATGGGATGGTGGGGGCCGCGTGCGGAGCGTTCTTCGGCCTGCTGTTGATGAACTGGTTGCGTACGTGGCAGGCATCCCACCTGATAGGAATTCATCCATTTCCCGCCACCCTGACGAAGCCGTTGGCGGCAGGCGCCGCGGGCGTGGTTTTTCTGTTGGGGGTGCGGTGGCTCCTGCCCCAGGCCGGACCGTTTCCACAAGTGATGCTGTTGCTGGGAAGTTATGTCGGGGTCCTGCTCCTATTGGGCCTTGAGCAGGACGACCTGAGGGTATGTCGCCAGCTTCCGCTGATCGGAGGGGTGGTCAGATGAGCAGAGCGTCGACCCTGAACGATCCGGGGGTGGAGGCG
>SWDL01000137.1 GCA_005116795.1 Nitrospira sp.
CTCCTCGAAGCCGTCCGTCGGCATGCGCCCGGGGCCCGCTACTATCAAGCATCGTCGAGCGAGATGTTCGGAAAAGCCCGCGAGGTTCCCCAGCGCGAGACGACGCCGTTCCACCCGCGTTCGCCATACGGCGCGAGCAAGGCGTTCGCGCACGATCTCACCGTCAACTACAGGGAGAGTTACGGGCTCTTCGCCGTGTCGGGCATCCTCTTCAATCACGAGTCGGAGCGGCGCGGCCTCGAGTTCGTGAGCCGGAAGGCGACGGACGCGGCCGCGCGCGCGCGGCTCGGGCTTCTCCCGTCGCGGCTCCGCGTCGGCAATCTCGTGGCGCGTCGCGACTGGGGCTACGCCCCCGACTATGTCCGGGCGATGTGGATGATGCTTCAGCAGAGCGAACCCCAGGACTATGTGATTGCCACGGGGGCGCAGCATTCCGTTCGTGAATTTGCCCAGGAGGCCTTCGGCTATCTCGGGCTGAATTACGAGGATCATGTCGTCGTCGACCCGCAGTTTCTGCGCCCGGCCGACGTCGAGACCCTGCTGGGGGATGCGACCAAGGCCCGTGAACAGCTCGGCTGGACGTGCAAGGTAGGCTTCAAGGATCTGGTGCATGAGATGGTCGAGGCCGACTTGCGCCACCTGCGGCAGACCCGGCCAGGGAAGTCATAGGCGCCGGGGGCGCGAGGGATCAGCACGAGACGATCAGCACGGCTCAAGATTGGACACTATCCGGCCGAAAAGGAGTCCAGAGACCATGTCAGGCAGGCCACGGGCGTCGGCAGGAACAACCGGGCGCGTGATCCGAAAGCAATTGCGGGTGATCCGGATCGTCGCGACGGATGTCGACGGGGTCTTGACGGATGCCGGCATGTACTATGCCGAGTCCGGGGAGGAATTGAAGAAATTCAATACCCGTGACGGCATGGGTTTGAAACTCCTCCAGAAAGCGGGGCTGGTGACGGCGATCGTCACGCAAGAGAATACGAAGCTGGTGGCCCGCCGGGGCGAAAAGTTGGCGATCCCCGAAGTCCATCAGGGGGTCTACGATAAGCGGTCCGTGCTGCAGGCCATGGCGGGCCGGTACGGCGTCACGTTGGCTGAGGTCGCCTATCTGGGAGACGACGTGAATGACCTTGAGGCGCTCCAGGCGGTCGGGTTCTCGGCGACGCCGGCAGATGGACATGCCTCGGTCAAGAAAGTCGTCGGATATATTTGCCGGGCGAAAGGCGGGGAGGGCGCAGTGCGCGAAGTCGCCGATATGATTCTCGCGGCGCAGCCTTCTCAAGCCCTGCGGCGTGGGAGGAAGAATGGCTAACCCGTCACCCGTCACTCGTCACTGGTTTTTTGGCAAGTGGCGCTGATGCTGGGGTTGTTCGGGCTGTGGCATATGCTCACCCAAA
>SWDL01000216.1 GCA_005116795.1 Nitrospira sp.
CCCGCCGAGGGGCGGAGCCGAGAGTCCCGGCAGCAGAAGAACGACGAGGCCGCCCAGGGCCACGGCAAAGCCAGCCCATTGCCCCACGCTCATCCGCTCGCCGGCCCAGAGTCCTGCGCCGATCATCGTCGCCTGCACGGCGCCGAAGAGCAGCAAGGCTCCCGTGCCCGCCGGCAAGGTCACATAGGCCAAGGAGAAGGCGGCGGCATAGACGAAGAGCGCGCCCGCCGACGACCAGGTTCCACCGCGTTCCGGACGTCCTCGGCGAAACCGAACGATCAGCCAGAGCGCGACGGCGCCGGCGGCCAGGCGGAGGGAGGTAAAGCTCGCCGGATCGATGGCGGTGCGGGCTAACGCAAGCCGGCACAGCAGTGAGTTGCCCGCAAAGGCCAGTAACGCAAAGACGGTCAGCCATGCCGTCTGTCGCACCGGCGTCATCGGTGGTCACGCGGGCGTCGGATCACGCGCCGTCCCTGCGCGTGCGACGGGATCGGCGACCGAACAGCGGAGGCGTCAGAGCTTGTGAGCAAATCCCCGCGCGAAGCGAGGTCGTCTCTGGGCGTGTCTGGCAAGGCGCGGGGGTGCACAAGATCCGGGAGTGTAGCCGAGCCTACATGACCGGATCTTGGGGGACCCCGCAACACAGCCAGGCGGGCCCAGGGGCGACCGCAGCCGTGTGGGGATTTATTCACAAGCTCTCAGCTCACGGGTCCGCCGCAGGAGTCGCATCGTGGAGCGCCGTGCGCCTCCGGAACCGCCGGCCGGTCGGTGGGGGGAACAGGGACGCGCGCCGCCATCGGCATGTCGCCGCGCAGGAGACGAACCCACCGCGCGGTGGGATAGCGAAGCGCCAGTTTCGGGAGGAACACCATCACGGCCACCATGGCCAGTCCCGACAGGATCATCAGCCAGGCGCCCGACACCACTTGACTGCCGGCATAGGTGAGCGCGAACGTCGGCGGAATCATCCCCGCGAACGTGACCAAGGCGAAGGTCCGGAGGGACATGTTCGTCAGGCCGGCGCCATAGCTGATCACATCGAACGAAAAGAGCGGGACCAGTCGGGCCAGGAGGACGAAGACCGCCAGGTGGACGTCCGAGCATTGTTCGCAGAAGGCGACGTTCGTGCGCAGCAGTCTGCTCAGGACCTCCCGCCCTAAGGCGCGTCCGATAAGAAAGCTTGCGATCGCGCCGACTTCCGCGCCGAACACGGCATAGGCCGTGCCCAACATCGGCCCGAAGGCCGCGCCGGCGGCGATGTCCAGCGGCAGGCTGGGGATCGGACTGATCACCACGCTCACGGCCATCAAAGCCATGAACAGGATCGGCCCGAAGGAACCGGCTGCCTGGAGATGCCCGACGATCCGCTCCGGGTGCAGGAGTTGCTCGACGTCGAGCCACCGGATCACGCCATAGGTTCCGAACAGCAAAAAGAGCAGGGCGCCGGCTTTGAGCAGGTGGATCGCGGTCACACGCGGCGGTCGTCTCGGGCCGGTTCTCCTCATCCTGGCCGTCGCCCCCTGCCGACGGCGAGATCGCGCGGCGGCCACCCTGTGACGAACAGATCCATACGCTCGCCCTGCCTCCTGTTCCGGCCGGTCCATGGTAAGAGAAACCCGTCGTTCCTGCAATCAGTGGGTGGATCGAGCATAGCGCAGGATCGTGCCCGCTGCACCGACGGCCCAGCCTTCTTCGGGGCCGACAAATTGGACGGCGGTAAACCATTGCGCGGTGCGACTGTCCTGTGGCGCCCAAGTCGCTCCGCCGTCCGTCGTCCGGAGGATGTGAGAAAAACTCCCGAGCGCCCAGCCGCGCGGCCACGTCGGATTTCGAGGGCTGGTTCGTGCAGCCGGCCAGCAGCGCGGTCACGGCCAGCGCCAGCCGGACCGGACCGCTCCCATGCCTACGTTGATCCGCGGAGAGGCGTCGCGCGCGCGTCGCGCGGACGGTCATGGTCCGACGATGATGCCGTGCGGATCGGTCCCCACCGGAATACTCGCCGTCACCGCCTTGCCCGCGACGTCGATCACTTCGACCGTCCCCGTATCGCGGCTGGTCACATAGAGTTCCGTGCCGTCCGGCGAGAACACCACGATATCCGGGCGACGCCCGACGGGGATCGTCTCCGTGACCCGATGCGCGCCGACCTGGATCAACGACAGACTGTGGTCTCCCCGGTTGGTCACCGCCACCAGCCTCCCGTCCGGGCTCAAGGCGAGCCCGTGCGCGTCGGCCCCGACCGGAATCTCATGGGTGATCTTGTTGGAGGCGACGTCGATCACGGACACCATGTTTTCTCCTCCCTCCGACACCCAGACTTCCTTGCCGTCCGGGGTCATGACGGTCCCCATGACGTCCTTACCGGCGAAAATACTGGTCACCACCTTTCGCGTGGCCGGGTCCACCACCATGACATCCGCCGATCCGCCGTTCGAGACATAGGCGCGACGCCCGTCGGGGGTGAAGACGATCAACATGGGTTTCTTGCCGACGTCGATCGTGTCCACGACGCGGAGGCCGGCCAGTTCGATCACCGACACCGTGTTCGACCCCACGTTGGCCGTGTACAGAAATCGCCCATCCGGACTGACCGTGACGCCGTGGGTCTTCGTGCCGGCCGGGATCGACGCCACTTCTTTGCGACCGGCGACATCCAAGACCAGGACATTGTGGCTCCCGACGTTGGCGACATACAGCGTCTTCCCGTCCGCGGAGAGCGTCAAATTATGCGGACTGGTCGTCGAGAGGGGGATGGTCTCGACCACCCGGCGGGTGGCGGCATCAATGACGGAGATCGAATTGGCGCCTTGGTTGCCGACATAAATCGTGGCGGCGAACGCGGCCGGGGCCAAGACGGCCCAGCCCAAGGCGAGCGTCCCGATGGTGCGCAGGGTGCGCGGTCTGCGGTCTTCGTGCGACATGCGGTCCTCCTCTCTTGCCCGCCGTCAAGGCGACGGGGGCAAGGCTCGTAGAAAATTGATGACGTGCCAACGGTCTTCCTCGGACAAGACGACATCCCAGCTCGGCATGGGCCCGCGGCCGATCGCGATTTTCCAGAAGAGGCGGCCGTCCGACTGCGCGCGGATCTCCGGGCCGGCCAGATCCGCGGGACGCGTGCC
>SWDL01000217.1 GCA_005116795.1 Nitrospira sp.
GTTGGGCTCCGCGCGGTAGCCCGCCACCGGCTTCCCGCCCAGCGTCCCGGCCCCATACTGCCCGTACACGGCGCTGCGCAGCACACCCAAGGAGGTGAGGGGCATGATCCCGCGCAACACCTTGGCCTTTTCATCCCGGACTGCGTCGGCTTCGAAGGAATTCGGCGGCTCCATGGCGATGAAGGAGAGCAGTTGGAGCAGGTGGTTCTGGACCATGTCGCGCAGCGCGCCGGTGTCCTCATAGTAGGTCGCCCTGGTGCCGACCCCTTCCGCTTCGCTCACCGTAATCTGGACGTGATCGATATATTTGTGGTTCCACAGCGGCTCGAAGATGCTGTTCGCAAACCGAAGCACCATCAGATTCTGGACGGTCTCTTTCCCAAGATAGTGATCGATGCGATAGATCTGGTTTTCCTCCAGGACGCGCTGCAGGTCGCGATTGAGCAGACGGGCGGATTCCAGATCGTGCCCAAAGGGCTTTTCAAAGACGATCCGCCGCCAGTGGCCGTCGCGCTGAGTCGTGAGTCCCCACTCGCCGAGGCGGCGGGCGATTTCCGAGAAGAGACTCGGCAGCGTCGCCAGGTAAAAGAGGTAGTTGCCTCCCGTGCGACTCTCGGCATCCAATGCAACCAGAAACTCCTGCAGCTTCCGGTAGGACTGAGGATTCTGGAAATCTGCGGTCAGGTAGTGCACCCGATCCCGCACGTTCTGCCAGAGGGGCTGGTCCACGACCCGCCCCGCAAAGTCCGGCAACGCCTGGGTAATTTTGACGCGATACTCCGCGGTGGTCATCGGCACACGATCGAGCCCGACGATCGCATAGTGTGACGGCAGCAACCCTGCGGCCGCCAGGTTGTAAATCGACGGGATCAGCTTCCGTTTGGTGAGGTCGCCGTCGGCCCCGAAGACGACCAGGAGGCAGGGCTCTCGCAACGGCTCGATGTCGGAGCCAGGGTCATGCGTCATCATGGACGACTCTCCTCGCGCGCGCGCACGACCAGCTCCACATGCGCCAGTTTCGCCTGCGGCTCCATGCCGGGCGCGGACGGTTCCAGCGGGGCCAGAACCCGTGACTGCTCTCCGGGCGGAATGCCTTGGAAGATCGGGTCCCGGTCCTGATGGGGATCGCCCACGAAATAGAGCTGCGTCGTCAAGTCGAGATAGCCGGGTCGATGCACTTTCACGTGAAGGTGAGAGGGGCGGGTCCAGCCTCGACCGGCTGCGTAGGGCCCCGGCTTGACGGTCTTGATCTGGAATCTCCCCTCCCGATCCGTGCCTGCCTTGGCCCAGTAGCGGAAGGCCGGATCGAGCGGCGAGGGATTGCGGCGATCCCGAGGATGGGCATAGCGCCCGTTCGAGGAGGCCTGCCAGACCTCCACCACGGCCTCCGCCACGGCTCGGCACTGAGTATCCAGGACTCGCCCGAACAGATAGATCAGTAGCCCCTCCGCCTG
>SWDL01000150.1 GCA_005116795.1 Nitrospira sp.
GGAATTGCGCTACGCGGCGATTCTCCACGACTTCGGCAAAGTCGGCGTGCGCGAACATATTCTGACGAAAGCGAACAAACTCTTCCCCGGCGATTTGGCGCTCATTCGAGCACGGTTCGACTTCATCAAGCGCACCCTGGAATTACGGGCCTGCGAAAGGAAGTTGGATATCCTGCGCGGCGGTCCGGGAATCGACGGCGATCTGCTGTTGTCCAACATCGATGCCGAGTTGTCCCGGAGTCTCGAAGACACCTCGGGAATCCTGGCCTTCATCGAGGCGTGCAACCACCCGACGGTCCTCAGGCAGGGCGGGTTTGATCACCTCCACGGCATCGCAGGACGGCACTTTGATTACTTCGGAGAAGCGAAGCCCTACCTGACGGCTGAGGAAATGTATTGCCTCTCGATCCCGAGAGGTTCGTTGACGCAGGATGAGCGTCTGGAAATCGAGAGCCATGTGACCCACACGTTTCGTTTCTTATCCACGATCCCGTGGACCACGTCGCTTAAGAACGTCCCGCTCTACGCACATCGGCACCATGAAAAGCTCGACGGGACCGGATATCCCTCACAGGTGTCGGGTGAACAGATTCCATTGCAATCCCGCATGATGGCCATCTGCGACATTTTCGACGCCCTGACGGCGTCGGATCGCCCTTATAAGGCCGCGGTGCCCATATCCAAGGCGCTCACCATTCTGGAGGAGGAGGCCTCGCAAGGAAAACTAGACCGGCACCTTCTCGACATATTCATTCATCAACACATCTACCGCCGGATTCAGATACAGGAAGGGGATCTGAACTGCGCCGCCTAACACAGAAGCCGAGTAAATAGAGCGGGAAGGGGACCGGTGATGCCGCGGATGTGGCTGGGGAAAACCAGGACGATCCATCGACTGGGCCTTGGTCTGTCCCTCTTGGTCACAGCCGCCGTTTTAGCCGTAGGGTGGGTCGGCCCGCATTGGCTCACGAGATTGGAGGCGATGTCTTATGACGTGCGACTCCTGATCCGTGGTGAGCGATCGGTCAGCCAAGAGATCGTCCTTGTCGGAGTCGACGACAGGAGTCTCCAGGAGGTGGGACGGTGGCCATGGTCCCGGCTGATTCAGGCAGAACTCATCGACGCGATCAGTCGAGATCAGCCGAAAGTCATTGGCTTGGATGTGCTGTACACCGAGCCGGAATCTATTCTAGATATGGCGAAGCCGATGGATGCACAACGCCCTCGTCCCGGCCTCCGCCAAGCGACACCGACGGGCAGCGAACCGGATCGACGTTTTGCGGAGAGCCTGAAGAGGGCTGGAGCGGTGGTGCTTGGATTCTCTTTCGTCGTGCCGGAATCCGGAACCGATGTGGACGCCTTCCGTGGAAACCCACCGATCACCGGCCCGGTCGCCCGCGCGCCGTTCGTGCTGATCAAACGAGCGAGGAGCGATGAAGTGCTGCAGCCCTACCGAGCCGCAGGTGTCACGCTGCCGATTCCCGTCTTGTCCGAAGCGGCATCAAGCTTCGGACACGTCTACAGCATCCCCGATGACGACGGCATCACCCGCTACGAATATCTCGCGATTCAGCAGGGGAACCGCGAAGAATACTTTCCCTCCTTGGGACTTGAACTGGCCAGGATGTACCTGGGCATCCCACGAGAGCAGATGGCGCTCGTCCTGGGAGAATCCGTCCGACTCGGCGATCGCGTCATTCCGATGGACGACAAGGCGCGCATGCTGCTGAATTTCTTGGGACGAGAGCGCCGGTTCCCCTCTGTCTCGGCGACCGACGTCCTTCATCGGCGGATACCTGAAGGCTTCTTTCAGGGCAAAGTCGTCGTCGTCGGCACAGCAGCCTTGGGGACGTTCGACCAAAAAGCGACCCCGTTTTCCGCGAATGTTCCCGGAATTGAGAAGAACGCGACGGTGGTCGAGAACATCATTCATTCCAGCTTCGTCCAACGGCCGTACTGGGCGGGGCCGCTCGCCTATCTGCTCGCCGGGCTCCTCGGTCTGACCCTTGGCGTGATTCTGCCTCGGGCCAGGGCGATTCCGAGCGCCCTGCTGGTCGGCGCTCTGCTCGTCGGGTATGTGCTGGCGACCCATTGGGCATTGCTCGCCTGGGGGCTATGGCTGGATGTCGTGGTGCCCGTGCTGACCATAATTCTTTCCGGGATGACCCTGACGATGCTGCGCGTCATGACGGTGGAAAGGCAGGCGGAAGAAATTCGAAAACTGTTTACTCCCTATGTCGGTCCTCAGATCGTCGAGCAGCTCATTCAGAATCCCGAACTCGGCAAAGTCGGGGTCGGCCAGCGACGAAGGCTGACGATCATGTTTTGTGACATCGTCGAGTTCACCGTATTCTGCGAACGTCATTCACCCGAAGAGGTGGTGAGCCGCTTGAACGAGTACCTCAGCGCGATGGCCGAGATCGTGTTTCGGTGGAAAGGCACCCTGGGAGATTTTCAGGGGGATCAGATCCATGCCTTCTGGGGCGCGCCGCTCGATCAATCCGACCAAGTGGAGCTCGCCGTGAAGTGCGCCCTCCACATGCGGCAGCGCTTGGGACAGTTGCGTGAGCAGTGGCTCGCCAGGGGGGAAGTCCCCTTCGACAACGGCATCGGGATCAACACGGGCGACGTGCTGGTCGGCAACATCGGCCTCGAGGGTCGAAAGATGGACTATGCGGCAATCGGGGATCATGTGAATCTGACCGCTCGAGTGGAGCGGCTGACTCGCGAGTTCGGAGTTCCCATCCTGGTCACGGAAAGCACGGCGCAGGAAGTTCGTCCGCTGATCGAGGCGGTGGATACACCCGATAACCGACGCCATCTTGGGCATGTCGCGCTTCGAGAGCTCACGGCGGTCAGGGTCAAGGGGAAGCAGCAGCCTGTCCTGGTGTATGAACTGCAGTCGCTCGCACGGTCGATGCCTTCGCAGGTCATGGCGGCAGGAAGCGACCGTGACACCGCTGCCGCCTGAGTCCGTTCGCGTAACAGGTATTCTTCTGTCCCGTTCTTGACCCGCCCTCCGGTCGAATCGACTCGCCGTTTGGACGCATCCGGGCTCTTGAGGACCGGCAGATTGTGCTCGTCGCCTCGCGATCCTGCCAAGGGCTTTGGCCATGACGCGCTGGGGGCAGTTCCCATCTCCCACGTTCGGACGGTTCGACTTGATAAAAGGCTGAGTGGCGCTCGGCTGGGGGGCAGCGAGCGCCACTCAGGTTGGACTCGGAGGCTCCTCCGATAGGCTGGAAGTCGTGCCGGTCAGGGGTGTGGTGGTCCCCCTGGAGGTCCACCTCCCGGAGGGCCGCCCCCCGGAGGTCCTCCGCCTGGCGGGCCACCCCCCGGAGGTCCTCCGGGCGGTCCGCCAGGTGTTGGAGGGTTGACGAAAGCTGGAACTTGCCCCGGAGCGTTGCTGCTGCTCAAGGCTCCACTGAAGGCGGCCGGAGGGTTCACGATGGCGGCCGGGGTCGGCGAGGACATCCCGGTTGACATACCCGGCGCCATCGATGACGCGCCACGTCCGTTCCCTGGCCTGGCCAGCCCGTCCAGAAGCGGCTTGCCCCCCATCCCTGGCCCTGGCGTCGTAGCCTGCAACCCAAGCGTGGCGTTTGCGGTCGCCCGGAACCGTTCACGCGGCGTTTCAGGTTTCGGCGCATCCGCCACCTTCGTCGACTGGATGGCCTGACTCACGGCCGACGGTACGCCCTTCGCTATCGGGATCGGAGGGACTGGGGGTTGTCCCGGCACGGCCGTCGCATACTGTCCCGGCTTGACCGTCACGGTTTGGCCATGCGATGTGAAATCCACGTTGCCGGAATCCCCGATGTTGGCGATACCGGTCAACTCATGGATTGGAAGCGAGCCCGCTGCTTCTGAGACCGGCGAAGCCGACTGGGGTACCTCCGTCGACCGGCCCTGACCATCCCCTCGCGGTTCGATCCACACCACGAAGTCGGTCCCACGCGCCGCGGCCACCGCGCTCGGCGTCCTGATCTCAAAGCGAGACCCTGGCCCCTGGAACACTTTGGTCACCAGCGCGCGTACCTTGCCTTCCAACAGACTGAAGACCATGCTCCGCTTGCCTTGGTTCGGGTCATAGATCTGTTCATTGATCTGGATCTTTGAGTGTTCCGACATGGTCAACATACTGTCATCCAGAAACAGCGCCTTGGCCCGCGAGGCTCCTTGGGTTTCGATAACGGCCTTGTAGACGACCGCGTCCGACAGCTTGACCGAAACCGGTTGGGCCCCGCCCTGACGCGTCATGTGGACTTGGCCCTCAATGGCGGTAAAGGTCCCGACGGTCTCCTGTTCGGCGGCCTGGAGAGGTCCGAGGAAAAGGCTCTGCCCAAGCCCCAAGACAAGGGACAGGATCGATGCAAAGCGGATGGATGCGTGCATGGTGAAACCCCTCCTGTTCATTGTGACAGCCGTGAGGACATCCATTCTCGTATCGGTGGAACTCTGCATCTTCTTCATCACCCCAACAAGGCTAGCAGATCGCGCAGTGGGACGTTGACCGGGGAAAAACCCTGCGATGTCGGCGTTGGTGCCGGTTCGATGGGGTCTGTGGAGCAGTCTGATCGCACATCGGGGGACGTCCGGGAGTGCGCGAGTCAGGTCGGTCCGGAGGTGAGGGTCCTCATCTTGTCGGATGGGGCGAGCCATGCCTGTTCGCGCAGTGACCCGTACGAGGTTGAGGCGCGTGAGGCGCCACCGGCGCTTCGTCACGATCCGGCTAAAACTGGCCGGCCAGGGTGAGGGAGACGACATTGCGGGCGTAGTCGAACGCAAAGACATTGGTTTGGTCCCGGGTGTAACTGTATTGCCCGATGATCGACAGCCCCGCGCCCAATTCTCGGCTCACCGTCGCGTTGAACAAGTAATTCTTGTCTCGACGAACCGTGGCGCCGCTGGTGGAAAACGAATTCGGGTTGAGGTAGTCCTGCTGGTAGTAGTCAAATGCGAGGTCGGTTCGGAATTGCCGGAAGGGCGGGAGGCCGATGCCGGTCGCGATGCGATGGCCCTCATAGGCCCAGTCCGCGTTCGTCGTGTCGCCAGGCGTGGCGGTCGCCGGCCTGCCGCCGCCTGTGACGTCCTTGTCGTAGGTGTACCCCAGACGGACGTGCGCCTGCTTGTCGGCGAACAGGACATACTGGGTCACGCCGGCCAGCCAATTTTTCCCGTCTCTCGTCGAGTTGAAGAGAAATCGCCCGTGTTGAAAGTCCTTGTGCTGGTGGCGCAACTGCACTTGGGTATAGAGACGGTCGCTCTCCATCACCGTGAATGTCGGCTGAATCGCGTGCGCGACCAGATAGGGCGACCGTCCGACGTCGATATAATCGAACGCGTAGGCCAGGCGCGACGTCAGGGGGCCGACCTTGTGCTGCACGTACAGCGACGGCGTATGGTTCTGCACGTCGAAGGCGCTGAGCGTGCGGTGGAAACTTTGGTACAGACCGTAGGCCGTTCCCACGGTCCAGGTCTCATTGTCGATCGGGCGGAGTTCTCCGCGCCCGTACAACGCCGTGCGATGATCTTCTTTTTGCGAGATGCCGGTCGAGCCGCCCGGCGGCTGAATTCCTCCGGGCAGCAAGACGACGTTCGAGTCATATTGCTGGGTGACGCTCAGGTTGAGGTCCCACCGTTTCCCGGTCGACGTCGGCCTGGGCTGGGTCAGCTGTTGTAGAAATTCCGTCGCGGAACGCGCCAGTTCGGACTGCGGATCCGGCTGCACCACGGCGTTGAATTCCCGCTTGGCCTCGTCGAACAGGCTCTGCTGTAGATAGGCCAAGCCGCTTTGGTAATGCGCATCCGATGACAAAGTGGACTGAAACTCCGCCTGAACCACGGCCGTGAATTCCTGCTTGGCATGATCGAACAGGCCCTGCTGGACATAGGCCAGGCCGCTCTGATAGTGGGCTTCCGGCGCCAGATCCGGGCTGAGCCGCATCGTCTTGATCAATCGGGGATGGACCTGGTCGTATTGGCCCAGCTTGCCGTAGGTCAAGCCCTGGTAGAAGTGCACGAGCGGATCCTCCGGCAGGGCTTGCTCCGCCGTGGCCAGGCTGGCCAAGGCCTCCCGATAGGCGTCCTGTTGATATTGAACGATGCCAAGTCCGAGCTGGGCGCGACCCGACCCCGGCTCGTTCACCAGGAGCGTACGAAATATCCGTTCCGCATCGGCAGGGCGGCTGCTGCGCAAGTAGGCCTGACCGAGATAGTAGCGGACCTCTGTGTCGTCCGGCTTCTGCCGCAGCGCATCCGCGAAAGAGCGCTCCGCCTCCTGGTAAAGGCCTTGATTGAATCTCAACAGCCCTTTCGAGAAGTTCATTTCAAAGAGTTGTGAATCGGAGGACACTTGCGCCCATGTCGACGACACGGCACAGTCCGGGAACCACAGTCCCAGGCCCACGCATAAGAGCAGGATCTGAATGGTCAACCCGACGGGCCCATGCATCGTTCTCATAAGGGGGGACAATACAATCCACCAGAGGTTGGAGATTAAAGAGAGAGCCGGCCCGAGGCACAAAGAGAGGTTTGCCCAAGCATCACCTCTCCGGCAGGTGGCACCTATGCCGGTTGGCTCTCGAAAAGTGCCGACCAGGCTTGGATCGGGCTCCTTGCCTAGTGGCCTCAGAGAGACCGCGAAGAGGTATGCTCTGCACCAAGGTAAGGGGGCAAGACTTTGTGGGACTCCAGCTCTCACAGCGGCTTCGGAAACAACGGGTCAGCCAGTTGCGACCTCTTTGTCGTCTTATTCGGTTGTCACCCATCCGGACTTGACCCTCTTCTCTCTCGTCGGTTTCCATAGCCTGTTTGGCCTTCAGATCCCACCTGGCGGCACGACAAGGCAAGCGACATGTCGGCGCCCGATTGCCTGCGCGCGATCGGCATTCCCCCGATCGTCTCCTTGACGGCGATGCGACTGGAGACTAGGATCTCTCCTCATGTCGGATTTGCCCCACCTGAAAGATGATCCCTATTTGAAAGTCCTCCGCCCCTTGGTCGAGGCCTATCTGGCCTTCTGGCGGGAGGCGAACCGGCACATCCGGGCCATGCGCCTCACGCCGTCACAGTTCGATGTCATCGCGACGCTGGGCGACACCGAGGGGATGACCTGCGCAGACTTGTCGGCCGCCACCCTCGTCACGAAAGGCACCCTGACCGGCGTGTTGGATCGCCTCGTGGTGAAAGGACTGATCCGTCGCGACGCCGTCGCCGGGGATCGCCGACGCACCCGCGTGCGCCTGACCGAGAAGGGCGCGGCGTTGTTTCAGCAATCCTTTGCGGCGCATCGCGCCCACCTTCGCCCCTTTTTCGAGCGAGCCCTGACCCGCAAGGAGGCCGATGCGTTGAAGGCGGGGCTGCTCGGGATCCGTGACAGCTTCCAGCGCGGGACCTCACAGGGCGCCCGAACCTGAAGGCTCCGGTGATGTCGTGCTTCGGTCGTGACCGTTCCCTGTTCAGCGTTCAGGCTTCAGCGTTCAGCGTGTCATGAAACTGACCATTCTCGGATCCGGAACCAACGTCCATCCGCGCCGTGCCGCCGCCGGCTATCTGGTGCAGACCGACCGTCTGTTCCTGCTGGACTTGGGACCCCGGACGCTGATGAATCTGCTGAAGACCGACGTGGATCGCCACCAGATCCGGCACATGCTCTTCTCTCACTATCATGCGGATCATGTGTCGGATTTCATCACCTTCTTTTTCGATGCGGTCTACCATGCCCGATACGTCGGGACGCGCGCGCCGCTCACGCTGATCGGGCCACCGGGAACCAGACGCCTCTTCCGCTCCATCCTCGGCGCCTTCCCGAGCTTTACGGCAGCCGCCTTCCCGGTCACCCTGCGCGAGGTCACCACCCGCCCGTTTCGGATCGGTCGGACCCGGATTATCCCGCGGCCGGTCCTGCACAGCCGGGGGCTGCCCTGCCTCGGCTATCGCATCGAGTTCGGCGGACGGGTGCTGGCCTACTCAGGCGACTCGCAGTATTGCGAGAGTGTCGTCCGACTCTGCCGACAGGCCGACGTCGCCGTCCTGGACTGTTCGTTCCCGGCCGACCGGCCGGGCCCCGGCCATATGCATGCGGGCGAATGCGGCCAAGTCGCCCGGGAAGCGGGCGTCCGCCGACTGATCCTCTCTCATTTCTATCCCGTGGCCGATCAGGCCGACGTTAGACGGCAGGCACGGCGGGAGTATCGGGGGACCATCGTGCGCGGGAAGGATTTGATGACGGTCTCGATCAGCACATCTGCGGGGGGGCGCCGGCGAGGATCTCAATAAACCGGGTCATGCGCTGCTCTTTCACACATTCGTCCATCTTTTGGTAGATGGCCACCA
>SWDL01000218.1 GCA_005116795.1 Nitrospira sp.
TCCACCGCTCACAGTTCGTGATTGTCAGGATCGCAAGCCCACTCGCTGAATCGCGGGAGCGGGAACGAGAGCAGCGCCTGAATCTTCGCGGAGTTCAACGAGGCATCGGCCGCCCGCGGGCCTCCCTGGAAGTGCGTGACGGAGCCTGCATTGATCTGAGGATGCAGCTCCGGCCGGACCGCCGAGAGTAGTCGGCCGATCTCCCAGCGCGAGAGCCGCTCGGCGCCCGCCAGGTGATAGACCCCGGGACGATTCAGTTGCGCCACCTCCCAGACAGCCCGCGCCGTCGCGCTCGCCGGAATCGGACAGCGGTACTCGTCGGTGAACAGCGTGAGGGTCTGTCCGGCCTCCAGCGCCCGCCTGGTCTCTTCAACAAAGCTGCGATCGCCGGTCGGAGAGCGGCCCGCGGTCAGTGACGTCCGAAGAACGGTGTGCCTCGGATTGGCGAGCACTCGTCGCTCCGCTGCGACTTTGGTCTCGCCATAGATACTGATCGGGCTGACCGGATCCGTTTCTACATAGTGTCCCTGCGTGCCGTCGAAGACCAGGTCGGAGGAGAAAAAGATCAACGGAATATCATGCGCGAGATCGGCCAGGCAGGCCGTAGCATCGACATTGACGCGTCTGGCCAGCGCCGGGTCTTGTTGACACTGCGTCGTCTTGCTGATCGCGGCGCAGTGGATGACGAGAGTGGGCTGAAGGGTCTTAAACGTCCGCCGGACCGCCTGGGCATCCGTCAGGTCCAGATCTCGGTGAGACAGTCCGTAGACCGTCCATTCGGGGGCCGCCGTGGCGGCAGCCCTCACGAGGTACGAGCCGATCAGCCCGCCGGCGCCGGTGATCAACGCAACCGGTGTCATCGGCTGCTCCAGGGTCCTCTCCCCAGGTGTGGAGAGTCGGAAGCAGAAGCCCCGTGTTCGAACATCATCATCGTCGTGGCGAACTCATCCAGCATACGACTCCCAGCCTACGGAAGTCCTCCTAATCGCGTCAATGCTCCCCGTCGGCGTTTCCCCGGCCTCCCACATCCTGCTGATCGGCATACCGGTGACGGTCGATCTCAATATCTGCGGGCTCGAAGCAGGAAATGATCCGAACGACGGAGGGAAAGAATACGGTCACGCTGGAAGTGTTCGAAGCGCTTCAGACCTAACAGGCTGCGGAACGCCCATCTCGCGCGGGCCACGGGTGAAATCGACCAGATGCCATAGCGCGTTGCGCGAGCGGTCTGCATGCCGACATGATGATGCGTGAGAGGGATCGCAATTGACGATGTGGAAGAGGTTGTGTATAACTGTCGGAGTGTCGGGCCTCGCATTTCTCCTCACTAGGAACCTCCCGGATGCACGCACGAGAGTTCCATGACGGTGCAAAAGACGGACTGGAACCGCTCGAGCCGTTAGATCCCACGGCGATCACATCGTTCTCAGGGCTTCTGGAGGCGATGCGCAAGACCGCCTTCGGCGGCCGCCGACTCGGCGAAGCCTACGGCGTGCTCAAGGCCATGTGCAACGACCCGGACTGCTTTGTGGTCATGACCCTGTCGGGCGCCATGACGATCGCCAAGATGGGCAAGATCGTCAGCACGATGGTGGATCGGGGCTGGGTCAACGCCATCGCCATGACCCGTCGATGGGCGATGAGGAACTCTTCCGGAAAGGGTACAACCGCGTGTATGACACGCTGGAAATGGAAGCGAATTTGAACTACGTCGAGTACGTGGTGGCGCAGACCATGAAGCGGATGGCGCCCGACGCGACACTCTCCTCCGAATTGCTCACGCAAGAACTCGGGAAGACCTTGGCCGATGACTATGACGGCGTCGGCATTCTGAAGAGCGCCTATCAGATGGGTGTGCCGGTCTACATCCCGGCCTTCACCGACTCGGAAATGGGCCTGGACGTGGGCACGTGGGCGATGAGCCAGACGATCGATCGGGCCCGGGGGAAGGCAAAGGACAATGTGCTGGATCTGTTGCGGATTCTGCACCAGGCGACGCCGACGTACAATCCCTATCTCGACCTCAATAGCTACACCGATCGCATTCTGGCGGCGAAACGGCTGGGGATCTTCACCATCGGCGGGGGGGTGCCGCGCAACTGGGCTCAGCAAGTGGCGCCCTATGTCGAGATCAGCAACGTGCGACTCGGTCTGAGTGTGCCGCCGCCGCGTTTCCAATACGGGGTCAGGATCTGTCCGGAGCCGGACTACTGGGGCGGCTTGAGCGGATGCACCTATCAGGAAGGCATTTCCTGGGGCAAGTTCGTGACGCCGGATGAAGGGGGCCGATTTGCCGAAGTGTTGAGTGATGCGACCGTCGTCTGGCCCCTCCTCATGATGGGGCTCCTCGAACAGGTTCCGGCCAAGAAGAAGCTGGCCTAGCCCTGCGCGTCTCCTCGGAATTCCACATGGAGGCCGAGATCCTGTCGGACAGTGTCAGCCGCGAGCGTTCATTCACCTCGTCCCGCTCATGACGGCTCCGATTCGGACACAGCCGCCCCCCTATCACACGGACCGATCCGTGCTGGAACAGGAGGTCGAGGTCGAGACGTACAAGGCCAGTGGGCCCGGCGGACAGCATCGCAACGTGACGGAATCGGCGGTCCGCTTGGTGCACCTGCCCTCCGGGGTGCGGGTGGTGTCGGCCGATTCCCGCTCTCAGCACCAGAACCGGGAGCGAGCCTTTGAGCGGCTGATCGAGAAGCTCACGAGGCTGAACCAGGTGCCGCGTCGTCGCGTGCCGACGCGCGTCCCACGCGGGGTGCGGGAACGGCGCATTCAGGACAAGCAACGACGGCGGTCCACCAAGTCGTTGAGAGGACGCGTCCGAGATGACGGGTGACCCAACAATACTGTATCATGGGCGCTATCCGATCTTGCGTGGGTGCTCGCAGTCCGGCGAGACGGCCCGCTCGTCGGCGCCACGATTCCGGAAGAGCGAGGAAATGGACGGCACACGATGACCACGCGGAGGCCACGTTCGGGAACGTTCATGAAAAAGCTGGGGCGGCTCCTGTCGATGTGCCTGTTACCCGCCGCTCTGTTCATGGGAGCCTCCGGCCTCGCGGGGGAGTTGCCGAAGGATTTCGACCGCGATGACGGTCGGACACGCGGGAATGCCGCCGCGCCGCTCACCTTGATCGAGTATTCCGATTTCACCTGTGGCTATTGCCTCAAGTTTTTCAAAGAGACCTGGCCTCGCCTGAAGGCGAAGTACGTGGACACGGGCAAGCTGCGGTTCATCTATCGGGACTTCCCGCGCGGCAACGGCGGCCTCATGGTGGAGGCGGCCGTGGCGGCCCGCTGCGCCGGTGAGCAAGGCAAGTATTGGGACATGCACGATCATCTATTTGCGAAATCAGGCGAATATGGCGCCGGTGATTTTCCCGCCTATGGCCGTGCGCTGGGTCTCAACGGCGCCGTCTTCTCCTCTTGCCTCAAGACGGCGAAGTACAAAGACGTGATTTTCCGTGATCGGGACGAGGGGAATGAGATCGGGTTCCGGGGGACGCCTGGATTCGTTTTGATGCGGAGCAAGCGCGCAGAGGGCGAGACACCGATCGGGATTCCCGGCGCCCTCCCCTATGAGGTCTTTGAAGAGGAGATTGATCGCCTCTTGACGAACGTGCCGTCGAAAGGGAAAGGTTGATATCACAGGCTTGAGGGCCTATGCTAGCGAATGACTGATGGCTCGACGCAGACGGTGGTCAGCCTGACGACGCGACCGCACATTCATCTTGCCTGAGATCCGAGGCGACGTGCCGACAGCGCCTCACGAAGAAGGGACGTATGTCACAGCAACAGCAATTTTGGCCTGTCGAATTCCAAGCCGGAGAGCCCGACCTGTGGGTCTGCCTGTCATGTCTCACTGAAGTCTATCGGCGGAAAGTGCCGATGCCGGATTGTCCCTCATGCCACGGGGTCTCCACCTTCGAGCCCTTCGCGCTGGAGGCGATCCGGGATTGGGGCACGGAAGAGTTGATCGCAAAAGCCGTGTCCGCATCCTCAGAGCCGGACCCTCAGCCGGTCGAGGCCCTCACTCCGGCCGGCATCCCGTCGGCAGAACCATCCGTCTAATCGGCACCGCACTCGCAGCGAGAGCGTCGTGGGATCCCCCCGCCCATTTTTGATTGCCGGCGCTTGGAGGCACAGCGCCACGCGTTGTCCCGTGACCGACCCCTTTACCGGCGGGAGGGTGGCCGAGGTGTGTCAGGCCTCGGCTCAGGACATCGCCGAGGCCGTCGAGGCCTCAGTCACCGCCGCCGCGGCCATGCGAACCATGCCCGCCTATGCCAGAGCCGCGGCTCTGGCCGGCATTGCCGCGCAGCTTGAACGACGCCGCGAGGACTTCGCTCAGACCATTACGGCAGAGGCCGGCAAACCCATCACCGACGCCAGGCGGGAGGTGGGCCGCGCCATCCAGACCTTTACCCTCGCCGGGGAAGAGGCGAAACGCCTTCCAGGTGAAGTGGTGCCCCTCGATCTGACGCCCGGTAGCGACCAGATGGTCGGCCTCACCCGTCGGGTGCCGATCGGTCCGGTCCTTGGAATCACGCCGTTCAATTTTCCTCTGAATCTCGTGGCCCACAAGGTGGCGCCCTGTCTGGCAGCCGGCAATCCCATCGTCCTGAAACCGGCTCCCCAGACGCCGCTCACGGCGCTGCTGTTGGGTGAGGTCATCTCCGCGGTCGACTTCCCCCCCGGGGCCTTCTCGGTGCTCCCCTGCGACAATGCGTCGGCAGAGGCCATGGTCCGTGATGAGCGCTTCAAGCTGGTGAGCTTCACCGGCAGCGCGGCGGTCGGCTGGATGCTGAAGGCGCGATGCGGCAAGAAACGCATCACCTTGGAATTGGGCGGCAATGCCGGGGTGATCGTCGAGCCCGATGCCGACGTGGACTTCGCGGCGACCCGCTGCGCGGTCGGCGGCTATGCCTATTCGGGCCAGACCTGCATCTCTGTCCAGCGGATTCTCGTGCACGATGAGGTCTATGACCGATTTGCCGAAACGTTTCTGGCCTGCGTGAAGGGGCTGGTGGTGGGCGATCCCCATGATGAGCGGACGGTGATCGGTCCCCTCATCAATGAGGACGCAGCTCGTCGGGTCGAAGCCTGGGTGCGGGAGGCGGTCGGCCAAGGGGCTCGCCTGCTGGCCGGTGGGACACGTCGCGGGGCTGTGGTCGAGGCGACGGTGTTGACCGATGTGACTCCCGCGATGAAGGTCTCCTGCCGGGAGGTGTTCGGGCCGGTGGTCACGTTGGCCCGGTACCAGCAGTTCGGTGCGGCCGTGGCCGCGCTCAACGACTCCGACTTCGGGCTCCAAGCCGGGGTGTTCACCCAAGACGTGTCAAAGATTTTCCACGCCTATCGGTCGCTGGAGGTCGGGGCGGTGCTCGCGAATGAAATTCCGACATGGCGGGCCGACCAGATGCCCTATGGAGGCGTAAAAGACTCCGGTCTCGGACGCGAAGGCGTGCGGTACGCCATGGAAGACATGACTGAACTCAAGCTCCTGGTCTTGAACCTCACGCAGCCGTAGCACCGGTTGGGGCTCCGGCTTGCTTGGTCGGTTCGCGTGCGGCAGGCCACAGGTCGCGAGATTTTCTGTTGCAGAACCGCCGCTAAATTGGTACAACTCCCACCCAATCACTTAGTACGTGATGAGTCATGCGTGGTGAGCGGAACGTATGACCACGTGGATTTCATCCGACTCGTCACGGGTCTGCCTGCGCTCGTCACTGAGTCACGACCCCGAAGGGAGTGCCGATGGTTCCAACGAATATTTTCTTGACCCGCGGAGTCGGGGTCCACAAAGAGAAACTGGCTTCGTTCGAGCAAGCCTTGCGGTCGGCCGGCGTCGCCTACTGTAATCTCGTCAGCGTCTCGTCGATCCTGCCGCCGAACTGCAAGATCATCCCGCGTTCACGAGGAGAAAAGCTGCTCCATCCTGGCGAAATTACCTTTTGTGTCATGGCGCGATCCGAGACGAATGAACGAAACCGCCTCATCTCGGCCTCGATCGGCTTGGCGGTCCCCACCGACCGGCACACCTATGGGTACTTGTCGGAACACCATTCCTACGGTGAAACGGACGAGGAGTCCGGTGAATACACGGAGGACTTGGCAGCCCAGATGTTGGCCACGACGCTCGGGGTGGAATTCGATCCCAACATTGCGTGGAAAGAGCGCGAGCAAGTCTTCAAGATGGCCGGCAAGATCGTCC
>SWDL01000219.1 GCA_005116795.1 Nitrospira sp.
GCAAGCTCACGGCTTCGCCTGACGCCATGTGGAACCCGAAGGCCCCGGGACGAAACGTGAACGCATCTTCGTACTGCCGGAGCCTGTACCACCCCACATACAGTGCGACGTTGGGCGCTTCGCCGGGACGACTGAATCGGCGATCCGTGTTCTCCAGCACGACTTCGTAGGCGGATTTGGCTCGCTGCAGCCGACCGGACAGATCGCGAAGGCTTTGATCATAGGCCTCGTAGCTCAGGGGTGGCCCTTCTTTCATCCCGCGGGCATCGAGATAGATAGTCCCGGCGAGCCCTTGTTGCTCGGCCTCCAAGGCATGGTCGACGAGGTCCATGGCGAGCTTAGCCGTTGGGGCATCCAGACGGCTGACCATCAGAATGGGCAGCTCCGGCTGAGCTGCCGCGTGAACGGCGAATTCGTGGAAGAGGGGATTCGACATGCGTCGGGCCACGCGATACTCACCAGGCTCCCACCAGAGGAGGCTGAGCTCGCTGTCCACGCCGGCATCCCCCTCGGCATAGCGATAGCTGTCGATTTCTTCCGCCGCGAGCCGCGCGACGCCCACCTGCCCGAAGGCCTGCTCCGTCAGCCGATAGGTGCGGCGCCGGTTGGCATCGCTGGGGGATTCGTTGAGGGCGTGAATGACATGTGGCACGAGAGCAATCTGCTGACGCATCCGGTCGAGCTGGGCGCGGGCTTGATCAGGCATTGCCTGACCCGACGGCTGGAGGCTTTGTACCAGGGTCGCCTGGCCACCCAGTTGCGCGGCGACCTTCGCCAGGTCATTCGTCCATTGATCAAGCTGGGTCTTCGAGGCTTTCTCCTTTTGGGTTTGAATTCGGGCGCCCGCCTCCCGCAAGGCGCGGGTCACGTCCTGCACCAGGGCTTCAAAGGGGTCCTCTCCGCCGGGCGGATTCTGCTTCGTGGAGGCTGGGGCGGCGCCCGCCGGGGCGATACGCGCGAGTCGTTCCCGACTCTGCTCCAACGCTACGCGGACATCGTTTTGTCGCTCTTCGGCGTCCTTGATCCAGGTGGCTTCAGTCGAGCTGGTAGACGGCGCCTGCACGCGAAGAGGAATCCCGAACGTCGTCACAAGCACGCGGGCTTTGGCGGCAAGGCCCTGTGTGGTCAGCGCCTCACGGAGGGGGCGCACGAGCTGCTTGTTGTAGGCCTCACGGGAAATGGTTTCGTCCGTCGGGACGTCCACGTAAATCAGGTTCGATGACGGAATCCCGCGGCGTGAGACGTAGTGCCGGGCCACGTTCACGCTCTCCGTGCTCGTCTTATTCGCGAGCACGACCACCTGGTCGGCCGTCAATTCGGCAGAGGCGGGGGGCGTCACGAGCATCATCAGCGTCAACAAGGCAACGAACAGAACTGGCATTGTGATTCCCCTGTGAGACGCACCGTCAGTAGCGAGCCAGGCATCCAGATCCAGGCTGCGCAAGATAGGGTCAGTATCGCACGGCCCCTGGTGATCGGCCATGAAATGCGGCATCAGCGAGCAGTCTTGGAGTAACAATCGTCGGGGTTCAGGAGCAATCAGAGGGGGAGAGGCCGGGCAGGCCATCGGAGTCAGCGACCGCCTGCGGATCTGTTCTCCATGAGGACGTGGATCCAGTTCCCATGGGGGCGGCGTCCCAGCAGCGTCTTTTGTAGCGCGGTGAGGGACAGGGCAGCTTTGGTGGATACTTTCTGGAAAAAGGTTCGGGGGGGCGGTGCTTTGAGCTTCTCACCGCAATGGACACAGGGCTCGTCTTGGGAATAGCTTCCGTAGGGGTTCCCGGCGAGATCCATGAGCCAGGTGGCCAGCGCGTTCGTTCGAACGTCGCTCTCCCCGACGTAGGATGTCTTCACCATCGTCAGGCTCCCAAAGAGCTGCCGCAGGCGTGGCTCATCAAACGAGTTCACATGTCCCCACGGCGGATTGGTCTCGCCGCATGAATAGCACGTGGTGCGACCGCAGCGGATGTCCTGGTTGTAGGGGACTCCGACCAAGACATGGCCTTTGGCGACTCGGGCCAATTCTGAACAGGCTTTGGCGAGCACCTGCGTGGGGATATGTTCCAGCACCTCGAGACAGACCACAAGGTCCATCGACCTGTCGGGGAAGTTCAGGGCTGTAGCATCGCCTTTGACGCATCGGATCTTGCCGTGTTCGATCTCGGGCTTGTCCAAATCCAGGGCGATCACGGAGTCGAAATGGTCGGTCAACAGCACGGAGATGTACCCGTCCCTGGCACCCACATCCAGCGCGGTGCCCCTGCGGCACGGCAGAAGCGCCATCAGGTCCCGAGTGCGATCCTGTTCGGGGCGGCTATTTCTATAGGCAGAGAGGTCCATCACGATATTCCCTTCTCGGCTGGTTGGAGCGCGTTCTTAACCCGCATTCTTCATGAAACTTCGTGACGCCCCACCCGTAGCATCTGCGACCCATTGCAACAGGCACGCAATGTAACCAAATGTAGGCAGAGGGGTCGCGGCCCGTGGTAGGATCCTTCCCTTCTATGCGCGCCGTCTGTCTCACGCATGTGCCGTTTGAGGGGCCGGGGGCCTTCGCGACGCATCTGACCAGCCGCGGAGTCAGCCTCGCGCGGTATCTGGTGCCGCAGGTGGGTCTCCCCCAGAACCCTGGCGAGCTGCTCATCGTGATGGGCGGGCCCATGTCGGTGAATGACTCCGATCCGTGGATCGAGCAGGAGACCGCGTTCATCCGCAAGGCCGTGACCTCGGGAGTCCCGGTGCTCGGCATCTGTTTGGGCAGCCAGTTCATGGCCAAGGCCCTCGGCGCCAAGGTCCGACCAGGCCGAGCGCTGGAGATCGGCATGACGCCGATTCAGTTGACGGAGGGCGGCAAGCAGGACCCGGTATTCGACGCCTTCCCAGAAACCTTTCCGGTGTTCGAATGGCACGGCGAAGTGTTCGACCTTCCGGAGGGATGTGTCGCCCTCGCAGGATCAGCGATCGCCCCGCTCCAGGCGTTCCGGTACGGCCGTCGAGCCTACGGGCTGCTCTTCCATCTCGAAATGGAACAGAATGGCATTCAGGCGTTGAACCACCATTGCGCCCCTGATTTGGTCCGGGCGAATCTCATCCCTCAGGAGGTGCTTTCGCGAGCCCTGCCGCACCTCCCCGACCTACATCAGATGGCGGAACGCCTACTGGACCACCTGATGTCCCCGCCTCGTTGATGACCAGCTTCCTCATGCAGGAGGCTTACGAACTTTGATTCGGTGTGTCACGAAGTCCACCAATCTGGGGAACCCAACACAGGGGAGGGAGTGATAAAAGGAGACCCCGTCATAGGCGAAGTTCTGACCGCCAGTTTAGCCCGAAGGAGAACGGGCGGACTGCAAGCCAGTTGTGCGAAGGGGGGCCGCTGTTCCAACGGGTTCTAGAAATATTTCGTCCGAGGGAGAGGAGGTGCTAAAGTGGAGGATCGCCTCTGGTCATGACCAATGGAGGGTCGTGCTATGTCTGCCCCACGCGTCGAGAATTTCATCAACGGCATTTGGAAGACTCCCCACTCTGGCCATTATTTTGAGAGTCGCAATCCCGCCCATCCCGGCGAGGTCATCGGGACCTTCCCGGAATCCGGCCAGGCCGATATAGACGAGGCGGTCTCCGCCGCCACGCGCGCCTTTGAAGGCTGGCGAGGGCTGGGGCTCGTCAAGCGGGCCGAGTACCTGCTCAAGGTGGCCCAGCGCATGGAGGCGGATCTCGATCCGATGGCGCGCATTCTGGCGCGGGAGGCGGGCAAGCAGATCAACGAAGCGCGGGCCGACATCGTCGAGGCTGTCCACACGGCCCAGTACGCGTTCGCCTATGGGCACATCGGCCAGTATGGCCGCGTCATGGGCGACGAAGTGGCGACCAAGCGCTGCTATGAAATATTGGAGCCGCGGGGGGTGGTCGTGGCCATCACACCCTGGAATTTCCCCGTGGCCTTGCCCTTCTGGCTGACCGGCCTCTCGCTCGTGCTCGGCAATTGCGTCATCCTCAAGCCCAGCGAATACACGCCTATGTGCGGGGCCAAGATCGCCGAGTGGTTTGAGAAAGCGGGGATCCCGCCGGGAGCATTTCAAGTCGTGCAGGGTGCGGGCGAGACGGTCGGCGCGCCGCTGGTGGCCCATCCCAAGACCCATGTGGTGCTGTTTACAGGCAGTTACGAGGTCGGCCTCAGGATCAAGATGGAAGTGGCGAAGCACGCCAACAAGGTCTGCACAATCGAGACGGGCGGGAAGAACGCCGTGCTGGTCATGGCGGATGCCGATGTGGAGATGGCCGTCACCGCCGGCATCCTCTCCGCCTTCAAGACCTCCGGGCAGCGCTGCGTCACCGGCGGCCGAATGTTGGTGGATGAAAAGGTCATCGACCGCTTCAAGGAACGGTTTGTGGAGACGGCCAAACGCATCAAGGTGGGCGATCCGCTGGATGAGAGTGCCTTCTACGGCGCCATGATCAATCCGCAGGGCGTCGAGAAGGGCAAGCAGTTCAACGAACGGGCGCGCAAGGAGGGCTTTCAAGTCCTGCTCGATCGGAACAACGAGCCGCCGCCTACACCGGACGGCTACTGGCTCCGGCCCTTTGTGTACACGGGGGCCTGGCGGAACACGAGCCTGTGCCTCACCGAAGAAGCCTTCAGCCCCCATGTGGCCATCGTGCCGGTGCGGGGGGTGGAGCAGGCCGTCGGCGTCTACAACGACACGCGGTTCGGCCTCTCCGGCGCCATTATCACAGAAGATTTTCGCAAGGCCAAGTATGCCGAAGAGCACATGGAGTGCGGCATCTTCTACTGGAATCTCCCCTGCATCGGCGCCGGCGTGCGCCTGCCCTTCGGCGGCATCAAGCAGTCCGGCAACCTCATCCCTTCCGCCGCCGGCCTCCTCCCGGTCTTGACCCACCCTAAGGCGGTCACGTACAACCTGGATACGAAGATCGTCATGGCCCAGGGACTGTCGGCGGAAGTAAAGTGAAAAGCGAGGAGTGCGGAGAGTCGCCGGCTGAGGTGTTGATGAGCGACGTCAAGGTGCAGCAGCTGGCCTTCCTCTGCGAACGGCAACTGTTCGCTCAGGGGCTCAGGGGCTTTCACGACGAGTCCTTCCGGTTCGCCTACGGCGCCTCTCGCCAAGACCTGGACAACGACCTGCTCGCTCTCCGCAAGGTGGTACTGGTTCCGCGGCCAGGCCCACGAAGCCGACCCCTTCATCGTGCAAGTGGACGAAGTCGGGCAGTTTCAATGGCCTGACGGCGGGTATCAGGAAGTGGAGTTGGCCAAGGGTGAATGGGCGGGGCCGATCCAACTGCCGAAAGAATGAACGGAGGCGCAGGCAGATACGGGGCAGATGGATAGGGCCTGAGGAGAGGGAACAGAAGGGCGGCGTCTCGCGACGCGCCACTCGGATGCGGTCTCCCGGGCACTCCGACACCTCAGTGAGAAAGGCCGAAGATCCCCGATGAAACACGAATCCGATCACCCACCCGCTGTGCCGGCTCTCCATGGGTTTTCGCCGGGCTTCGCCGTGCTGGGGCTGGAAGCCTCTCTGCTCACGACGCTCGACACGTTGGGCTACGAAGAGCCGACGCCGATTCAGCGGGAGGCCATCCCGCCGCTTCTAGCCGGGCGCGATCTACTGGGCCAGGCGGCGACTGGAACGGGCAAGACGGCTGCCTTTGCGTTGCCGCTGCTCCAGCGCATTGCGCAGGGGGTGACGCATCGCCCCGCCGCGCTCATCCTCGTGCCGACGCGCGAATTGGCGATCCAGGTCGGCGAGGCGGTTCAGCGCTATGGCAAGGAACTGCGTCTCTCGGTGCTGGCCGTCTATGGTGGTCAGGCCATTGGCCCGCAGCTGCATGCGCTGAAACGCGGCGTTGATGTCGTCGTCGCCACGCCGGGCCGGGCGCTGGACCATCTTCGACGCCATACGCTGCAGCTCAAGCATCTGCAGATCGTGGTGCTGGATGAAGCGGATGAAATGCTCGACATGGGGTTTGCGGACGATCTGGACGCGATCCTGACCGGAACGCCCAAGACCAAGCAGACCGCCTTATTTTCTGCGACGATGCCGCCACGGATTCGCTCAATCGCCCACCGGCATCTCAAGAACCCGGTCGAGATCAAGATTGCCAAGGAGCCGGTCAAAGCCGGAGCGGCTCCGCGGGTGCAACAAACGGCCTATGCGGTCCTCCGACCGCACAAGGTGGCCGCGCTGGTGCGCGTGCTGGACATGGCGGCGCCGAAGTCGGCCCTGGTCTTCTGCCGCACGCGGCTGGAGGTGGACGAGCTGACCGCCGGGCTCACGGCCCGCGGGTATCGGGCCGAAGCGATCCATGGCGGCATGAGCCAGGGCCAGCGCGATCGGGTCATGCAGGCCTTTCGGTCCGGACAGACGGAACTCCTGGTGGCGACCGACGTGGCGGCGCGGGGGCTGGACATTCCCAGCGTGTCGCATGTGGTGAATTTCGATCTGCCGTCCGCGCCGGAAATCTATGTCCATCGCATCGGGCGGACCGGGCGAGCCGGGCGCGAGGGCGCGGCGATCACGATCGTGGAACCTCGCGAACAACGGTTGCTGCGCAATATCGAGCAACTGACCAAAGCCCACATCGTCATGACTCCGGTGCCGACGGTGGCCGATCTTCGGGCGAAGCGACTGGAGCGAACCAAGGCATCGATTCAAGCGGCGCTGGCGGAAGGTGACCTGGACCAGTTCAAGGCTGTCGTGACCTCGCTCGCCGGGCAGGGTGACCCCGTGGCGGTGGCGGCGGCGGCGGTGAAGCTGGCTCATTGCGCCCAGGGTGGCGAGCGGGAAGAGCCAGACATACCGGCCATCCCGAGCAGACCGTCGGAGTCGCCGCGGATGGGGCGACGTCCCCCGTGGGAGACGGGTGGACCGTCGCGCAGCGCAAGGCCGGGGGAAGGGCAGCGGCGCGCGCTCGACAGGCCTGGTCCTCCAGGTCGGCCGGCGAACATGGCGCGCGTGTACATTGGGGCAGGCCGGGCCGCCGGGATCCGGCCAGGCGATCTTGTCGGCGCCATTGCCAAC
>SWDL01000220.1 GCA_005116795.1 Nitrospira sp.
GACGCCCACGCCCCTCGTCCCTCCAAAGGGCGCACCAAGGCCAAGACCGAGCGCCCCCACCCTGTCGGTCCGCGCATAGAGGGACTCGTTCGTGCACGGATGGCTCATCCCTCCTCATCGGTGACCGGAGAGTTCCGCCTGATCCGGCAGTTGGCCGAGCGCTTTAGCCGGTCGCACCCTTCGGTGCTTCGCGGTATCGGCGACGATGCCGCCGTCGTGCGCTGCTCGACCAGACAACGGCTGCTCCTCACGACCGATCTTCTGGCGGAAGGCATCCACTTCGATCTCCGGACCGCCACCTTCGAGGACATCGGCTACAAGGCAGCCGTCGCCAATCTGAGCGACATTGCGGCGATGGGCGGCAGACCGGAGGCCATGCTGGTGGCGCTCGCGCTCCCGCGTACAGCCACGTCCAGCCAGGTCGAGCGGCTGTACCGGGGCATGATGCGGATCTGCCGGCCGTGCATGGTCGCGCTCATCGGCGGGGACACCTCTGCCTCTCGGCATGGATGGTTCATCAGCATGACCATGACCGGGGTCGCCTCCCCACATCGGATCCTCTATCGGAGCGGCGCGCGCCCGGGCGATGACCTGTGGGTCTCCGGCACGCTGGGCGACTCAGCCGCGGGTCTGCAACTCCTCGCGGGCCCCACGCCATCGAAACTCGCCCCGCATCACGTCCGGACGTTGATCGCCCGACATCGCCGGCCCACCCCCCGCATCGCCCTGGGACAACTCCTCGCCTCACAGAGGCTGGCGACCGCGGCCATCGATGTCTCCGACGGTCTCTCGGGAGATCTGGCCCATGTGTGCGAAGCCAGCGGCATGGGCGTGGAGGTCGTGGCGGCGGCCCTCCCGCTCTCTCCGGCCCTGCGCGCCTATGCCCTGTCCAGACGGATGGATGCCGCGCGCCTCGCCCTGCAAGGCGGCGAGGACTACGAGCTCCTCTTCACTGCGCCGTCCTCCGCCAGGGGCAGACTGGAACGCCTGAGCCGACGACAGGCCCCTTGCCCGCTCACAAGGATCGGAACGATCACGCGGGAGCGATTCGGGCTGCGGCTCCGGCAGAGGGACGGCGAGTTGGTCGCCCTCCCGCGCCTGAGTTACGAGCATTTCAGCGAACCGCGCGACAAGAAGCTCACGAATGGGACCCCCCGCCGATGAACCGACTCCAATCGATGCTGCGGCAACTCCTGCATCTCGACGAGTCCCCGCATCGGACGGCCCTGGCCTTCGCCCTCGGGGTCTTCATCACCTTCTCACCCCTCTATGGGACGCATCTCGCACTGATCGGCCTGTGTGTCTGGCTGTTCCGATTGAATGCGGTCGCGATGTTTGTGGGCGCGTTCGTCAACAATCCCTGGACGCTCGTGCCGACTCTCGGTGGGACCTTGTGGCTCGGCTGTTGGCTCACCGGCGTGTCATCCGCCCCCACGCTGGACTGGCAGGATTTGAGCGCCCGTGCCGTCTACCACCAGATGATACCCTACGCGGTCCCGTTCCTGGTCGGAGGTCTGGTCGTGAGCACGGTGGCGGCAGCCGTGAGTTATCCGATGGCCTACTGGCTCAT
Organism: Nitrospira sp.; assembly: GCA_005116795.1. Classification (GTDB taxonomy): domain Bacteria; phylum Nitrospirota; class Nitrospiria; order Nitrospirales; family Nitrospiraceae; genus RSF151. The sequence goes on from SWDL01000220.1 coordinate 1,571, forward strand.
CGTGCGCTACCGCGCGAGCCTCGACAGGCCGGAGGAGCAATTGCCCCCTCCCACGACTGTGCGCTAAACTACCCCGTGACACCGCGTCATCGCGCAGCAGATCGATGTCGCCACGCACCGGCACACAGCCACAAGGCGAGACTCCCCCATGCGGACCACGCTCCTGACTCCCGATCAACATTATGACGGATCGGCGCTGATCGCCGACCCCATTCACGAATATGTCACCTTCACGGTTCCGTTTACCACTCCGGAGCCGGGGGAGCGGACCGAAAAAGACCTGATCGACTCCCCGTGGGTGCAACGGCTCCGCTATATCTATCAATTGCAGAGCGCCCGGTGGGTCTATCCCTCCGCGGAACATAGCCGCTTCCAACATTCCCTGGGTGTCATGCACGTGGCCGGGCGGTTCGCGCGCCACCTCTACCCGTCGCTGGCGCGGGTGGTGCCCGACCTCCCCTCGCCGCATTACATCGAAGAGCTGCTCCGCATCACCGCCCTGGTTCACGACATCGGGCACGGACCGTTTTGCCACTTCTTCGATGAGAATTTTCTGGAAGACTTCGGCCTCACGCATGAGCGCATCGGCCAGGTCATTATCCGGGAACATCTCGGCGAGGTGATCAAGAAGATTCGCCGCAGTCCCCATGGCCCGTTTGCGCCCGGCGAGCAGTTGGACCCGGATCACATGGCCTTCTTGATCTTGAAGGATCCGGCCAAAGACAGCGCGCGCTATCCCAAGTGGCTCGCCTTCTTACAGCCGGTGATCGGCGGCATCTATACGGCGGACAATCTCGACTACGTGCTGCGCGACTCCTATATGTGCGGCGTCGCGGTCGGGCCCGTCGATCTGTCCCGGTTGATCCACTATACGCTGATCACCCCCAAGGGGCTCACGATCCACCGGACCGGCCTGCCGGCGCTGCAGATGTTTCTCAATACGCGGCTGTACCTGTACCAGAACGTCTACTATCACCGGACCACGCGCGCCATCGACATTCACCTGCGGGAGATCTTCCACGATACCATGGCCTTCGTATTTCCCAAGAACCCGGTGAAGGCGATGGACGCCTACCTCTCGCTGACGGATTGGTCGTTGATCGAGACGGTGCGCCGGTGGCCGACCTCGCGAAGCCGGAAGAAGCGCGCGCTCGGGATGGAGTGGACGCACATTCTCGGGCGGGATGTGAAGTGGAAGATGGCCTACAGCGCCATGCTGCCGACGCGAGGGGACGAGCGCGGGCGGGTCTACATGGATCGAGACATGCTGACGACGCGCATTCGCGCGGAACTCCCGGCCCATTTGAAAAAGATCGAATTTCGAGTCGATCTCGCCAATCAGGATCCCCGCCCGCTCAACCTCTTGAATATGGGGGAGTTCCAAATCTACGTCTACGATCCGGCCACCCAGTCCGTCTCGAAAGAGGCGCTCAAGGAGTTCTTCGATTACCTCCCCGCTCGGATCGTGCAGCTTCGCATCTTCGCCAAAGATCACAGCGCCGACGCGGACTTGGCCAAGGTCACTGAGATGGTGCTGACCTCCGAAGGCCACAGCATCAAGACCAACGTCTGACCCTCTCCCGTCCCTCACTCTCAAGACCGGACCCCAACCGTCCGAAGAAGGACTAGGACCACCCAGGGACCGTCCTCATGCTCGTGACCGCGCCAGGATCCAAACTTCGTATCCTGAACGACCCTCTCTATCAATTGCTCCGCGACGGCAAGGTCGGCGAATTCAACGCGCGGAAGCCCGCCGGGGCCAAGCTGGATTTCACGAACGCGGATTTCCGGAATCTCGAACTGCGTGGAATTGACGCGCGGGGAATCGATTTCAGCGGATCCTACTTCCGGCAGGCCGATCTTCGCGGCGTGGATTTCCGAGAGAGCCGGTTGGAGGGCGCCAGCCTGAACGGCGCTAAAGTCTCCGGGGCCTACCTTCCCTCCGAACTCTCACCGGAAGAAATCACGCTCTCGCTGCAGCAGGGCACCCGCATGCGGTATCGCTCAGAGTAGGATTGAGGACTCAGGACTGAGGGCTGAGTATTGGTTGAATGCTGAGCTCACCCTTCACACGCCCCCTTACTTCACTTCTTACTCGTCACCCGTCACTCATCACTCGTCACAAGGCTTCGGCTGGTGCGCCCGGCTGGAATCGAACCAGCGACCCTCAGCTTAGAAGCCCCTCTGGAACCAACTGAGCCTGACAGTGATTGGGAGTGATCTAGAGCGTTGAACTCCACGTCAATACAGGGGTTTCAGGCTCTCGGAGGTGTGACTGGCAGTGATTGAAGCGGAGAGGGGATCGGGCCTAAAACCGTGACCAAAACCGGGACCAGAATTTGGGGCAAGTTTCTACGTAGAGAAGTAGGGATTCCATACTTACGGCACTTCAAGTTGCAGCCACTTAAGCGGCTATCTTTTCCGGCCGATATAAATGTATTACAGCACAAAAGCCGGGAGCCGTGGGAGGTCTGCCTTGTCTGGAGCAGACCATCAATAGAACCTTCGCCTCTCCCACTGAGAGAGAATCGGGCACTCACTCGTTCATGCGCCAGCGCATTCCAATTGACCAGCTTGCAGTCGGCATGCATGTGGTCGGCCTGGATATCTCCTGGCTGCGAACACCATTCTTGTGCAACCGATGGACAGTGTCGGATCCTTCCCAGGTTGAAACACTGAAAAAGTGTGGCGCTCGATTTGTTGATATCGAAGTTGAAGAAGCGGATGAGCCTGCCCCCCCTCCGGAGGGAGAAACGGCGGAGGAAGACCTCACATCTGAAGATCGGTCCATAAGCGAGGATCGTCCGACGACTCCGTCGGGTCCCCAAACCTCCTTGGACACAGCCGTACCCCGGGCCACAGAGACTCTTCAACCTACCGAGGCGAAACCTGAAGGGCGTCCGGCACAGACGCGCCGTTCGACGCTTCCCCCCGCTGCCCGCACTTCCCTCGATGAAGAACTACCACGGGCCAGAGAAACTCATACCGCGGCGAAAAATATCATCGCGAAAGTGATGGGCGATGTGCGCCTTGGCCGAGAAATCAATACGGAAGAAGCCGGCAAGGTTGTGGACAGCATGATCGACAGCATGCTGCACAATCCCGATGCGTTGATCAGCATGTCACGGCTCAAGAGTTACGACGAGTACACCTTTTTCCATTCCGTGAATACGGCGATCTTGGCTCTCGGATTGGGTCGCCATTTGAGCATGAACCGAGACTCCCTGTACCTTATGGGTCTCGGCGTCTTTCTCCACGACGTCGGCAAGATGAAAATCCCCCTCGAGATCTTGAACAAACCCGCGCGCCTCACGACCGAGGAGTATGAAATCATCAAGCAACATGCGCTTCGGGGAGCGGAGCTGTTGACCGCGACCAAGGGACTCAGGGAAGCGGCAATCCGTCCTGCCCTGGAGCACCACGAACGAATCAACGGCACGGGCTATCCTTTCGGACGTAAGCAGGAGGAGCTGTCCCTCTTCGGCATGATCGGCGCGGTGACGGACATTTACGATGCGATCACCACCGACCGGGTTTATCACAAAGCTATGCAGCCGCATGAAGCGCTCCAGTATCTATATCAGGTCGCTCAACGGGGTCATATCCAGGCAGAATTGGTATCGCGATTCGTCCGATGCATCGGGGTCTACCCCGTCGGCTCTTGTGTTCGATTGAACACCAATGAGCTGGGAGTCGTCGAGCGGCTGAGACATGAGCGTCCCCTGGAGCCCACAATTCTCATGGTGCGCGATGCCCAAGAGGCTCCAATCGCTCCGCCGCGAGTCCTCGACCTAGCGGCCCAAACCAGGAAACCCATCAGATCCATTGCGGGTGTCCTCCTGCCTCTCCCACATGGGATCGATCCGAATGCGATTCTCGACGAAGCCATCCGCTCACGCCCCAAGTCCTGGGTTGCCTGATTCCAGGGAGACGGCATCAGCCTCTCTATACCCCCTGCACTGTTTTGATATCAGCGGGAAAGCGGCTGAGATACGCTTGCAGTCTCACAAGACTTCTGACTACCGGGGGGAGTCTGACGACACCCCCCGAATCCCCCCAAGAGGTGCGCCCGCGTGACCGCTGGCGCAATGCCCAGCGGTCGCTCTCTCCGGACTGGCAATCGCGCCAGGAAATGAAAGAGCCCCAATAAAATACTGTGTGCGGGTGCACCATGACACACTCCAGGCAAATGTTCTTTATCGGATTGCGGCCCTCATTATATTGGTTCTGCCCCCTCTGACGTATGGCATCTAGCGCTTCTGTAGACTGGTTCTACTTTCTCTCCCCGTGCTATTTGTTGCCTAACGCCTGTGACCTTGTGACCTAGTCTGCTCATCCAGCTTTTCAAGGAGGTTTCCAATGAGACGCACCGTGGTAGCCGCTGTGTTGATCCTGGTCATTTCGTGCATCCAAAACGAAGCCGCCCATGCGGTCTCATTGGACTTTTCCCCGCCGGCTCAAACAGTGACATTGGGCAGCCCGGTGAGCATCGATATCAATATTTCAGGGCTTGGACTCCCCCCTGCCTTGGGAGCGTTTGACATTACAGTGAATTTTGATCCTGCGATCCTCTCATTCAGCAGCGCGCTCTATGGTAATGGCCTCGACCTTGGAATAAATGGAAGCTATCAGGAATCGCCTTACGTTGATATCGGAGAAGCGACTCTCTATGAAGAATCCTATGAGGATGTGTCAGACTTGCTTAACAACCAACCCAGCAGCTTCAGACTATTCACCCTATCATTCGACACGATTGGAACAGGAACAAGTGGACTCACATTCAGGTACGCAAGCCTCTGGGACGAAGATGGTAATGATATCGACGATTTCTTGCTCAGTACCGGCTCGATTACCGTGACTACCCCTCTGCCTATCACCGGGGCAGTCCCTGAGCCCAGCACGGTTGTCCTGCTCACATCCGGGCTCTTGGGGCTGGCCCTCTGGCGAACTCGGAAGAGCGAGGATCTCGTCCACAGGACATAGAAGATTACCAACGGCGACGAAGCTCTTGGCAGGAGACGGATGCTTCTGGCGTTCAACGGATCAGCAGGGGGGAGTCTGACGACACCCCCCGATACCCCCCAAGAGGTGCG
>SWDL01000221.1 GCA_005116795.1 Nitrospira sp.
AGTGTCCCACGACGCTCCCGAGGCCCATTCCCACCGCCGCCGCAATGATCATGGGGGCACGTCCGCCCATGAGCAAGCCGATCAAGGCGCCGACCGTGCCCATCACGGCGGCCCCAAACACGATGTCAACCACCTTGTGGATCGGCATGTGCTACTTGGCCGACACCATAATGGAGCCGAACTCCACTTCAACGCCAGGGCCGGCCAGGAGCGACACGCCCCAGGCCTCGGCGGCCGGCTCATGATTGTGAATCTTCTTAAAATCCTCGTAAGCATTGACCCGCTCTTCGACCCACTGCCCCAGCGGGTTCGGACCGGATTGCACGACGATCTCCGTCCCGCTGAACATCCCGCCTTCCGTGACGGACCCTTCCGCTCGTGACGCGCTCCAGGAATACTTGGTCGAGACCGGGATCACCATGAGATCGGTGTCCAAGGAGGCAAAGACCGAGGCGATCGGTTCGGCCCCTGCCGGAGCGGACGTGAGTCTCCAGCGCCAGATCAAGATGGGATGCGTTCTGGGATCCCACCCGACTTTCTTGTAGACGCGCTGATCGGCGTTGGTTGCGGACAGGTAGGCGCCCTCCGGCTCCGACTTAATCGTGTAGGATTGCCGCGCTTTGGTCTCGTTCCGCTGAGCTTTCCACCCGTTCGGAAAACCATCCGGATCCTTCGTCCGGAAGTCCTCCAACACCACGACAGGAGCCTCAGCCTGCACCGAAGTCCGACCGGGGAGCACGATCACCGATCCCAACATCGCCAGGAGGAGTCCCATCCATCGTAGCGCGTTCCACTCCCACCCACTCATCACGCCTGTCCCTTCCCCTGCGTCTGCACGGTCATCGGCCCAGGACGTCCCTCCGACCCACGCGCCAGAAGCCGTCGATTTCCCTCCCGCGCACTCAGCCGGAACAGCCCATACACCGCCAGCCAGAAGACCACCATATTCAGCGTCACCATTTTGGCCGCAAAACCGAGTGAGGGCGTATAGGCCCAGGGGGAGGCATCGGCCATGAGCTCATTCACGTGCCAGGTCAGCCGCCCCGAGGAACGGATGTAGCCCATGAGCCCCATCACCCAGGTGAACGCCGCGGCCAAACCGACCAGCGTCACCATTCCGCGCACCGGCATCTTGCCCCATTGAATCGGCCCGTGAACCTTGGCCCCCTGCAGCATCGCCCGATTGAGCACCAGTCCGCCCACGATCAACGTCAACGTCGTCCAGGCCTGCGGCACTGAGAGTCCCAGCCGCACCGACGCGGGCAGATAGTATCCATAGACGGCCAGCCAGATGATGTTGGCAAGCCCGACCGCGAACAAGACGACCAGCGCGAGATCGCCCCGTCGCTTCCACGGAACCACCAGGGTCCGATTGGCGCGCCGATAGAACAGGTAGCTCAGGGCCGTCAGACACATCATCACATTGATCGCGCCGTTCTTCCCGGACATCACGCCGAAATTGCCGATCACCGGATGTTGCGCGCCGCCCATGGCTTTGACTTCCGCCGACGTCATCATGATGGTATGCGGCGTCAACCAGACCAGCAAGCAGCCGGTGAGCCCAATGAGCAGGATGCGCTGCACCCGCTCGTACCGCTCTCCCCCCTGGATGCGGCCCATACTCTGCCAGAGGTAGTAATTGATCCCCATGAACAGGATGCCGATGAGGAGGGTCTGCACGACAAACAGCCAGGTGAGCAGCCCCCCCATCATGGTCACGCCCATGCTCTGCCGAAAACTGTACACGGCGCGCATGAGCCAATAGCCGGCAAACGGCATCGGCAGCAAGGCACAGACCGTCACGACGAGAAACACGTAGCCGACCCAATCATAATAGGCCCGCTCCTCCTCCGACTCACTCGTGAAGAACCGGTAGGCCGCGTAGGCGATGACCACGGCCCCGCCCGACATGATGTCCGCCAGAAACCGGTGGACGTTGAGCGGATTCCACAGTGCCGAGTGCAGCAAGTGCCACACATTGCCCAAGTAGCGCCCCTGCGCGTCGACACCGGCCGGTGTCATCATGAAGGCGATCCAGGCATTCGCCAGCAGCAGCAACACCGCCCCCAGACTATTGGCCACCACCCCCAGCGCCGCGTGCAGCCATTTCGTCGCCGGCGTCTGCCACCGATCCCAGGTGTAGTAGTAGGCGATCAGCAACAG
>SWDL01000222.1 GCA_005116795.1 Nitrospira sp.
CTCACGACCAATGGCCCGCGACGAGCCTCCATGCTCTGGAGGTCCAACTCGAAGCACCGGCCGTTGAGGGTCTTTGCACGTGGAGCGTCAAGACGTCTGGATGGTCTGACGAGATCCCGCATGCTGAAGGCTATGTAGCTTTTGGAGTGCGAGTCGCCCCATGTCCTGACCATCTTGTGACGGTCGAGGCGGTCGACAGCACGTCTTCGTGGGAAGAGTCAGGAATAGACGAGCCGGGCGAGTGCGATACTCGCCCAAAATTTCTCGGAAATAGGCGCATCGTCCAGAGACCTGGAAAGCGCCCTACGAGACTCCGAGGTTCTCGACCTGAACTTCAAGGCGATGGTTGATGCGGAAGCCGTATGCGCCATCTGGCTTCGCCGTGAGCCCTGTCCTCGGCGTGGTGTGGACGGTCGTGCCGTTCACGCTGTACGCGATCAAGTCCGGTCTCACGCGCACCTCGAGCTCGTTGGTCGACTGACCGTTGGCAGTCGGTCTGCGGATGGCAGGGCTGGCTTCTTTGACCTTTACGTCCTCGGTCGCGCTGCCGTTGCGGCGCTTGATGAGAAAGGTTCCGTCCTGCGCCACCACGAAATAGAGGTAGGTCTGCTGCGGACCTTCGAGGTCGCTGCCCCCGAACACAAGACCGTAGTAGTTCGTATGATCGCTCGGCTTCAGAAGGGTGAACCGTCCCTTGAGCGTGTAGGCGCCGGAAGCGTTGGTCCCCGGCTTCCAGAAAACAGCGGCCTGGGGATTGATGGCGTGGAACCCTGCGCCCATCGCCATGAACTTGATGTCGCCCGCCGCATCGGGATCAGACGCGCTGGTGCTGCGATCGGGGCGGACCTTCCAGCCGGTGGTGCCTTGTGCGTCGAGCGTGACGACCGCGAGGAGAACCGTCAGGACGATGGACACGAAGCGACCCATGATGCATGCCTCCCTCACTCCGTGGAGTGGAATTGTTGCAGGTTTGGACGTCGCTGCGCCCCTATTGGTCTGACTGTCGCGTGACTACGCCAGCGTCGTTCCAGCGGCGGTCTCGAGCAGAGTCCACGCCTTGGTGCCGAGCCGTTCCTTCCAGGTCTTGTAGAACCCGGACAACTGTTTGCGAAACGGCGCCTGATCGACATCGTTGAAGATCAGGCCGCGTTTGGTGAGTTCGGCCCGCAGGCGGCCGTTGGCGGCCTCCTGATCGGCGCGTTGCAGCCGGACCGCCTTGGTCACGTTCTGATCGATCACCTGCCTGATGTCGGCGGGGAGCCGCTGCCAGGTCGGCAGGTGTGCCATCTGGTTGAAGCCAGACCACATGTGGTTGGTCATGCTCACGTACTTCACGACCTCGTACAGCTTGAACCCGTCCACGAGCGCGAGCGGGTTCTCCTGTGCGTCGGCCTTGCCAGACTTGAGCCCCGCATAGATGTCGATGCTGTTGATCGTGACCGGTTCGCAGCCCAGCGTCCGGAACATGTCATCGAACATGGCCCCCGCGGGGACGCGCATCCGCATCCCCTTGAGGTCCGCCGGCACGACGATCGGCTTCGAGACCGGGGTGATCTGGCGCATCCCGTTGTCGAAGGCGCCGACGGGAAAGCCATGGATGCCCTTGGCAGCCATCTCTTCCAGGATGTAGGCGCCAAGCGCGCCGTCGACGGCCTGGTGCGCGTGCGGCGCCGTACGGAAGGCGAACGGCACCTGCTGGATCTCGGCCACGGGGACCGCGGCGCCGAGGACGCCGCCCATGAGCGTGAAGAACTGGATCTCGCCGGAGATCAGCATTTTGAGCGCGGTGGGGTCGCTTCCGGCCACGTTGTTGTTGAGCGGGAAGACCTGTGCGTCGACTCTGCCGCCGGTCTCGGTTCGAACGGCGGTCCACATTTCCGTCAGCCGCTTGTGGAGCGAGCTGTCGGCTGTCTGGTTGTGGTACTGCGTGAACGCGAACTCGGCCCGACTCCGCTGCGTGGCAGATTCGTCGAGGCTGGCGCGGCCCTGTGCAGCCGCGCCGGTCCGAATGAACAGGGATGCTGACCCGGCTGCTGCGCCGGCGAGAAGCGAACGTCGGGTGAATGTTTTTCGCATGGCGATTACCAACTAGCTATCACATCGGCGCGCAGGCTGTTGTTAGCCAGTAGCGCGTAGCCGGTGGCAAGAACTGCTGAACACTCTACCAGCTACCGGCTGCCGACCTCGAGAGGAGGGAAACGCGAAATTATACCCGGTGGCCACCACGGATGGCTTAGAATCGCCTCCCGAGCAGCGTCGCGGGGTGAGGAGGGATCGTATGAAGCTATTACTACGGGTGCTCGTTCTACTGCTAGGTCTGACCGTGGGGACCGCCTCCGCGCAAGACGCCCGGAGCGTCGTGCAAGCCGCGGCGGCAAAGATGGGCGCCACCAACCTGAAGACCATCCAAATATCGGGCGCCGGCTGGACGGCGGCTGTCGGCCAGAGCTTCAATCTGACGAACGACTGGCCCCGGTTCGAGGTGCCCGCGTACACGAAGGTCATCGACTATGACGGCAAGGCGTCGCGCGAGGAATTTACCCGCCGGCAGGGGAGCTATCCGCCGCAGGGCGGAGGGTTCACCCCGCTCCAGGGCGAGCCGAAGACGATTGCACTCTCGAGCGGCAGCTATGCGTGGGACATGAACGGGACCAGCGTGGTGCCCCAGCCCGGCAAGTACCTGGCAGGCATTTCCGTCGCCGATCTCCGGCAGCTCGACATCGTCATGACGCCGCACGGGTTCCTCAAGGCGGCGATGGCCAGCACTCCCGTGAATGCGATCACCCAGGCCTTTGCCGGACCCTCGAATGACGGTCTCACAGGGGATGGGCGCAAGGCGACGATCGTCTCCGTCATGGTCCTCGGCAAGTACCGCGTCAATGGCACCATCAACGACCGCAACGAGGTCGAGCTGGTGACGACCATGATCCCCACGTCGTTCTACGGGGATACGCTG
>SWDL01000223.1 GCA_005116795.1 Nitrospira sp.
TCACCGACACGGTGGGATTCATCCGGGACCTTCCGAAGGCCCTGATGGGAGCCTTCCAAGCCACTCTGGAGGAGCTTCGGGATGCCGATGTCCTGCTGCATCTCGTCGACGCCAGTAGCTCCGATCCTGATCGAGAAATCCAGGCGGTGGAGACGATCCTGGCGGAGCTTGAGCTGACCCGTATTCCTCGCGTCCTAGTCCTCAACAAGTGTGATCGTCTCCCTCCGGCGCAGGTCGACGTGCTCACGCGACGCTATCGCGCGTTGGGAGTCTCGGCGATGACCCCCGAGACCTTAGTCCCACTGGTTGACCTGCTTCAACGGACGGTGCGAGACTGTGCCGTGCCGCGCCGGCCCTCTCCATCCACCGATCGGGGAGGATTCGTCGGCCCTCCTCTGGTGGTCCCTGCCCACCGATGGTCATGACTCAGCGGAAACGCCCCGCAGGCAAGTCTCGCTCGGTGAGCGGTCGAAGCGAAGGACCCGAGACGTCCCACCTTTGTCGGCGCATGAGCCGGATCCTGGCTGCGCTTGAACAGGCGAGGCCGACGCCCCGCGTTGAATTGGACCACGAATCCCCAGTCGAGCTCTTGATGGCCACGATTCTGTCGGCGCAATGCACGGATCAGCGTGTGAACGAAGTCACGCCCGCGCTGTTCCGGCGCTATCGAAGTGCGGCCGACTTTGCCGCCGCCAAGCCGGCGGAATTGGAGACAGTGGTCAAGTCAACAGGGTTCTACAAGAACAAGACCAAGAATTTGATCAAGTGCGGGCAAGCCCTGGTGGATCGGTTTGCCGGCTCGGTTCCCCAGACCATGGAGGAGTTGGTTACCCTGCCGGGGGTCGGACGCAAGACCGCCAATGTCTTGCTCGGGCATTGTTTCAATCAGCCGTCAGTGGTCGTCGATACCCACGTCAAACGAGTGGCGAATCGACTGGGGTTTACCGCCAGCGATGATCCTGGCCGTATTGAAGTGGATCTCCAAGCCGTGATCCCGCCGGCGCAATGGACGGGGGGCGCGCAGCGTCTCCTGCTGCACGGTCGCTATGTCTGTCTGGCCAGGAGGCCGAAGTGCCAGGAGTGTCTCATCTATCCTGACTGCCCATGGAAGGGGAAGGCGCTACGATGATTTGCAGTATGACCGGATATGGACGGCGTGAGGCGGCCTGGATGGGCGGCTCCGTAGTGGCGGAGATTCGGGCCGTGAACCATCGGTTTTGTGAGGTCCAGGCCCGGTTGCCACGGTACCTCGCGACCATGGAGGAAGAGATCAAGAAGTCGGTTCAGGCGCGCTGTGCCAGGGGGCACATCGACGTCACGGTGCTGGTCTCCGGTCGCACGGAAGGCAAAAAGACGGCAAGCCTTGATCGTGAGCTGGCGACACAGTATTATGGTGTCCTTCGTCGACTTCAACGCGAGTTTCGCCTCTCGGGTGCGATCGATCTGGCCCTGCTGGCGGGGTTTCGCGACGTGGTGGTGGTCTCCGAAGAGACCGAGACGGACCGCAAGCTGCCCGGGGTGGTAAAACGGGTCGTGGCGGGCGCCTTGTCTGATCTGGAGGCGATGCGGAAGCGGGAAGGCGCGGCCCTGGCCAAGGAGTTCAAGACGCGCTTGACGAGTATCGCGGCGGAGCGGGCTCACATCGCCGCACGGGCGCCTCAGGTGGTTGAAGAGGCCTTCGAACGGATGAAAGGGCGGGTGGCCAAGCTGCTGGACGGACCAGTCCCGGATCAGGCGAGGCTTCAGCAGGAACTGGCCCATTTTGCGGATCGATGCGATGTCACCGAGGAATTAGCCCGATTGGACTCGCATCTCGGGCAATTTGGAACGCTCCTGGCCGGACGTGAGCCGGTCGGAAGGACCATGGATTTCCTTCTTCAAGAATTAGGGCGGGAGATCAACACAATCGGCTCGAAAGCGAATGATCCGGTGCTCGCCGGCCATGTGATCGCTGTGAAGGGCGAACTCGAGAAATTGCGGGAACAGGTTCAGAACATCGAATAACGGGGTGTCTGGGAGACCGCCAGGTACACCTCAGGGCCGTTGGGGGAGACACCGGTGACGAGAAGGGAAGGTGTGATGTTTGTCGTCTCTGCCCCCTCCGGGGCGGGCAAGACCACCCTCTGCCACCAGTTGATCGCCACGGTCGAGGGGCTCCGCCATTCGGTGTCATACACGACGCGGCAACCACGGGACGGTGAG
>SWDL01000224.1 GCA_005116795.1 Nitrospira sp.
CAGAAGTTCCTCGACGGCCTTACGTCCGGATTAGGGGAGGGACGCGGGGGCCGAGCGGGAAAGCCGGCTTTGACCCTGGTTTCAGAGGAGGATTATAATGACGTCCCCGCGGCCGGAATCCACCGACCGCGGGGGGTCAGGACGCCTGTGCCAACGAATACACGACGCCGGCCTCTGCGAGGCTAACGGGCCGTGACCGTCGGGACAGGTTCCGCATTGACGAGGGCGAGACTGCGGCGGCGGTTGTTGTTAATCGTCCGGTCCAAGATGGCGCCACAGTTGATGCACTTCCATGCATGAAAGCTCACGAAGAAATCCGAGAACCGTTCAAACATCATCAAGCCCTGACAGCGGGGACACTCCATAATGACCTCCAACAGAACGGGTGCGCTGCTGAAGGGACGCAAATGCATATTGGGGACCACTGAAGCACTCTACGCATTTTCAATGAGTTAGAATAATTCGTAGGGGTGATTGCGGAGCCGGCGCCAAGAGATTGACTGTCGAAAGTGTCAGAAAACTAGGCAAGAATGATCCGTCCCGTCATGAAGCGCGGCACGAGACAGCGCGGTCCTGCGATTTCTCACTGGCCGGAAGACGAGCGGCCTCGCGAGCGGCTCGTGCGGCACGGGGCCGCGACCCTGACGGATGCGCAACTGCTGGCCATCGTGCTGCGGGTCGGACGCGAAGACGCCTCGGCTGTCGAGGTGGCGATGGACGTGCTGGCGTCCGTGGGGGGCGTGCAGGGGCTGGCGCGCGCCGGCGTCGAGGAATTATGCCGTGTGCGTGGTGTGGGACCGGCCAAAGCCGCCCAACTCAAGGCGGCCGTCGAACTGGGCACGCGGGCGCTGGCTGTCCCGCTCTCGACGGGCACGCGCGTCAGCTCCAGCGCCGATGTCTACCGGGCCTACCATCCTCGCCTGCGTGATCTCCGCCATGAACTGTTTACCATCGTGCTCCTCGATGCCAAACATGCCGTGCTCCGCGACGTGACGGTCTCGGAAGGGAGCCTGACGATGAGCATCGTGCATCCGCGGGAAGTCTTCGCGCCTGCGATTCGGGAATCGGCCGCCGCGGTCCTGTTGCTTCATAACCATCCCAGCGGCGATCCGGAGCCGAGCGCCGAAGATCGGGAACTGACGGCCCGGCTGGAGGCGGTGGGGGGCATGCTGGGCATCCCGGTGCTCGATCACGTCGTCATCGGCGATGGGCGCTACGTGAGTTTCGCCGACCGCGGATGGCTGACGGGTTCTGTGGCGGGTCTTGCGGCTGTGCCGGCCATGAATGGGACCCGCGGAGAGTCCGGAAAGGGACCGCGAGAGCCATGAGCCCCCGTACGCGCCTTCGCCTCCACCCGGCCATCCTGGGTGCCCTGCTGCTCGGAATAGCCGGCGTTCCCTGGCCCGCCGAGGCGCAACCCCCCGTGGCTCGATCGCCGGCGAACGGTCTGTTTCTCATCGCCACCCCCACGCTGACAGATCCGAATTTTTCCCAGACGGTGGTGTTGATTATCGAACACGGAGCCGACGGCACGTTGGGCTTGATCGTCAACCGTCCCACGCCGGTCCGCCTGGCCGAAGCGATGCCGTCGGTGGCCGTGCTGAAGGGCACGTCGTATGTGGTGTATTGGGGCGGACCGGTGGAGCCGAATGGGGTCATGCTGCTGTACCGGCTCGCGAACGGCTCGTCGCAGATGCGGGAAGTGCTGACGGAGGTCTACGTGGGCGGGCAGCTCGACACCGTGGAGCGCATGATCACGGAGCCCAAACCCCGGGAGACCTTTCGCGCCTATGCGGGCTACGCCGGCTGGGCGCCGGGCCAGCTTGAGGCGGAAATGGTCTTCGGCTCATGGGCCCTCATGGAGGCGAGCGCCGAGCACATCTTCGACAAAGATCCCGATCAGTTGTGGCAAGAGTTGCACGAGTCACTCAGCCGTCCGCGTGTCATTCGGTTTGACGGACCATAGCCGGCTTCGGCGTCAGGCGCGTGGCCGGCCCGTGAGGTGAACTCCAACCTAAGGGGGGACCCATGACGAACGGAGGACCAACCGCACTCAGAAATGTCGCCGTCGTGTCGTATACGGGAGCCGGAAAGACCACCCTCATCGAAGCGCTGCTGTACGGAGCCGGCGTCATCCCCGTGATGGGCTCCGTGCCTGCCGGTACTACCACCACCGATTTCGACCCCGAAGAGCTGCATCGGCAAGTGTCGCTGAGCACCGCGGTCGCCCATTTTGAATGGAAAGGCACCGCCATCAATCTGCTCGATACGCCCGGAGCGCTCAGCTTCCTGGGCGAGGCGCGATTCGCGCTCAAGGCTGTCGACGGCGTGGTGCTGGTGGTGAGCGCCTCTTCTGGAATGCGCACGGAGCTGGAGAAAATCTGGACCACCATCCAAGACCTGCAGCTGCCCTGCCTCCTGTTCGTGAATGATCTCGACAAAGATCAGGTGAGCTGGCAGTCCCCGATGGAGGAGTGCGCGAAGGCGCTGGAGCTCACGTGTCTGCCGATCACCATTCCCATCGGGCACGGCGCGCAGTTGGAGGGCGTGGTCGATCTCGTGCGCGGGGTGAGCCTCCGTTCCTCGAAAGACTCACCCAAGGCGCAACAAGGCGACGTGCCCACTGACCTCAAGACCGTGGCGGTGGGCGCACGCAACACGCTCATGGAGAGAGTGGCGGAGTCGCAGGACCAGCTCTTGGAAACCTATCTGGCGGACGGGGAGTTGACGGTGGACGACATCGAAACAGGGCTTCGCGCCGCCATGGAGCACCGGGCCTATGTCCCCGTCCTGTGCGGGTCTGCCCTGAAACACGTGGGCACGTCCGCGCTGCTGGACGCCATCATCACCTTCTTGCCGTCCCCGGCGGATCGGGCGGCGCATGAGCCCACCACGGGCACCCATGCGGAAACCGGCGAGCCCGTCGTGTGCACGGCGAGCGAGGCGGCGCCGCTCTGCGCCTTTGTGTTCAAGACGGTCATCGATCCGTTTATCGGACGCCTGACGTATGTGCGGGTCCATTCGGGGCGACTGGAAGCCGATGCCAGTCTCTTCAATGCCTCGCGGCGAGTCCGCGAGAAAGGCGGGCACCTGTTTACCATGCTCGGGAAGAAGTATCTCCAGGTGCCGGCGTTGACGGCCGGCGCCATCGGCGCGATCGGGAAACTCAAGGACACGCAAACGGGAGAGACCTTGTCGGACGAACATACCCCGGTGGTCCTCCCCAGCTTGCGGCTGCCGAAACCGGTCCTATCCTTTGCGCTCGAACCGAAATCCAAGGCCGATGTGGAGAAGGTCAGCTTGGGGCTGCACAAGCTGGTTGAGGAAGATCCCACGCTGGAGTTTGTGCGCAATCCCGACACGAAAGAGATGATTCTGAGCGGGATGGGGCAGTTGCACGTGGACGTCACTTTTGAGAAGCTGCGTCGGAAATATGGGGCGGACGTGACGATTCACACACCTAAAGTGCCGTATAAAGAAACCATTCGTAAGATGGCGCAAGGACAGGGCAAATACAAGAAACAAACGGGTGGTCACGGGCAGTATGGGGATTGCTGGTTACAGATCGATCCGCTGCCTCGCGGACGCGGATTCGAGTTTGCCAACAAGGTCGTCGGGGGCGCCATCCCGCGAAATTTTATTCCCGCGGTGGAGAAGGGTGTGCTGGAGGCCCTCCATGAAGGGATCCTGGCGGGAGCGCCTGTCGTGGACCTCCGGGTGACGGTCTATGACGGCTCCTATCATGTGGTGGATTCCTCCGAGATGTCCTTCAAGATTGCCGCCTCGATGGGATTGAAGAAAGCGTTGGAGACGGCCGGCCCTGTCCTGCTGGAACCGATCATGGCGGTGGAAGTGACGACGCCGGACGAGACGGTCGGGAGCGTGATCGGCGATTTGAATGCCCGGCGAGGACGGATCCTGGGCGTCACGGCCAAGGGCACGTCACAGCACATCCGAGCGGCGGTCCCGCTGGCCGACATGCTCAAGTACACGCCGACGCTGAATTCGATTACCGGGGGACGCGCAACCTACGCGATGGAGTTTTCCACCTATGAAGAAGTGCCGCGCGAGCTGGCGGGGCGGGTCATCGAGGAGCAGAAAGCCGCCAAACCGCACGTCGCGGCGCACGCACACTGAGCGTGGTCACCGGGTGCCTGAGCAGCCCGTCACTTCTGAGACGGAACTCTAGCGGTCTGAGGACTTCAGGACCACGTAGAAGGCCCGGCTGTCTCTCAGGACGCGAAGGAGGATGGTCTCGCCGCGCCTGACGCGCGCCACTGCGGCTGTGAACTCCGATACGCTCCCGACATCTTCGCGGTTCACTTCCTTGATGAGATCGCCTTCGTGCAGGCCTTCCGCTTGAGCCAGGCTGCCCGGGGCCACCGTGGCGATCAGCACGCCTTTGAGATCTTTCAGTTTGAACCTCTCGGCCAATTCAGCCGTCACGTCCTGCACATCAATGCCCAGCGTGACGTCGCTTCGGGACGAGGGGAGAGAGGTCAGCAGGGGCGCGTCCCGCCGTTCAGTCAGAAGGACGGTGACCTCCGAGCGTTGTCCGTCCCGCACCACCTCGACGGGCGTTCGCGCACCCGGTTCAAGATTCGCCACCAAACGGGAGAGCGTATTCGGGGTGTCGATGAGGTGGCCGTCGATCTTCGTGATGATATCGCCGGGCTTGATGCCGGCCACCGCGGCTGGATCATGCTCGAAGACCTCGTTGACCAGCACGCCTTCATGTTCACGCACGCCGAACTTGGCGGCCAATTCCGCGGTCACGGGTTGAATGCCCACGCCCAGCCATCCGCGCACGACCTTGCCGCGCGTCAACAACTGCTGCAGCACCTGATTGGCCATGTTCGAGGGAATGGCGAAGCCGATGCCCTGGGCGAAATTGATGATGGCGGTATTGATCCCGATGACCTCGCCGGAGATGTTGAACAACGGACCGCCGGAATTCCCAGGATTGATCGAGGCATCGGTCTGGATGAAGTTCTCATACCGGGAGAGATTCATGTTTTCACGGCCGAGGCCACTGACCACACCGAGGGTCACGGTCCGTTCGAGCCCGAACGGGTTGCCGACCGCCAGGACCCATTGGCCGACGCGCACCTTGCCGGAGTCGCCGAATTTTGCGAAGGGCAGGGGGCGGTCGGCCTCGATCTTCAAGACGGCCAGATCGGTGTCCGGATCCTTGCCCACGACCCGCGCTGCGTAATGTGTTTTGTCGCTGAGGCGCACCTCGACTTCCACCGCATCCCCAATGACGTGATGATTCGTCATGATATGGCCGTCGGGGCTGATCATGACGCCTGAGCCGGAACCGGGAGCATTGGGATTCCGGTCGCGTGGGGCGTCTTTCTTGCCCGCCGGTGGGCTGGGAAAAATCTGAACGACCGAGGCCTTGGCCTGATCGGCCAGGTCCATTATTACGGACTGGAGCGATTCGAGCAGGCGGAGCCCGGCCGTGTCAGCCCGGAGGTCCTGGGGCGCCACGGCGCTGGAGATCAGCAGAAGGCCCAGGACCAGGACGCCAAGAGACCTGTGGCCAGGGGTGTGCTGGGGATGGATGCTGCGAGAAGATCCTGTCATAGGGATGCCTTCGCTGGGCCGGAGACGGTCGAGATCGCCTCACTCAGGGACCGTCGGGACCCGATCAGAAGGACCACATCCCCAGGCGCCAGTGTGAGATGGTCGAAGGCGGTTAAGAGGGCCGGGCCCCGGCAGACGGCAATCAGGCGGGTGCGTGTGGCCCGTTCAAACTCGGGCGTGGTCTTCCCCATGGCCGGGGAGCCTGGCTGGAGCACCACACGCTCGACCGCGCCTCCGCGGCTGGTCAGATCCCGATGGATCCGGAGCAGCGTGTCGGTGAGCGTCTCGGTTTCAATTTCGGTGATCTGGTGTGTGAGGTGGCGCAGTTCTCGCCGTAGTCGCTGGATGTGCTGCTGGGTCTTCTGTAGTCGTTGCCCCAGTGGTGGCGCGGGCTCGGACAGAAAGAGCGCGTGGCGCCTCGATGGTTCGGTCGGCAGTTGTTCCGCCAGTACGGCGCCCAGCGCGACGAAGTGAGTGTTCAACTGGTCCACAATCGACGAGGATTGCGCGTGGAGCTTGACGATCTGGACTTGGCGATTGGCGCGCTCGGCAATGGACACGACGCTCTCGCGCAGACCAGTGAGGCTGAGGATGGCCTCATGGCGGACCCGGGCAAAGAATTCAGAGAGCATGGAGAGTTAATGTCTGATAAGAGTCATTATGTAAAGTAGTTGGTACGCCGACTCTGCATCGAAACTTCGACTATCCTCTTAAGCCTACCAAGTTTGCTAGACTATGACAATCACTTGCCGCAATTCTCTGAGAGGCTTGCCGGACGATCTGACCCTCTGCATTCATGCGTGAACGGCGTCCATCCGAGGCAGTCAGAATCTGTCAACCGTGGGGATCTCTACCACCTATGTCATTCTACACAAGCCTGCTGATACTCGGAACCGTCACCCTCCTTCTTGGTTGTGGCCATCCTCTGTCGGCCAGGTCTGTCATCGAGCCGTCGGGTCCTGTGCCCTCCAAGGCCGCTTTTTCCGAACAGGTGCTCTATCCCCTTGCCAAGCAGACGGCACATGACATCATTGAGCACAAAAAGGCAACCTCTCGGCTGGATGACATGAGGAATCCTGACGATCAGGCGATTCTTGGGGCAATCGGTGGCGCCGTCCCTATGCTGGGCGTCCTCTTTGGCGCCACCGATGAGCATGATCGGGCCACACTCGAACGGAATCTGGCCTGGCTCGACTCACGGCGGCTCCCGCTCAAGAAAGAACTCATCGGTCTCTGGGAGTCGAGAATCGAATCAACCGGAACCGGCTACGCCGTGTGCGTGGACGGCAAGAAGCGGGTCTATCACAGCAGTAAGAACCGCTGGGTCCGTCTCGACGATCTGCCCCATGACTGCCCACGCGTCGAGTTCCAGAGCCTGAAGGCTGATGCCCCGAAGGACTAATCACGGTCGCCCGCCCATTCTCCCGCCCTTCCGGCATTCCCTCTCGACGCGTCCTTGTTCACTGTCGCCCATTCGGCGCGCGTCTGAAATCAGTCAGGCGCGTCGCGCCTGCTATAGTTCAGGAAAGCCTTGATCCGTCCACAAGACTGGCGGGCGATTCGGAGGGTCTGCCGATGCGCAGCGTGGTGGTCCCGGCGGTACTCGCGCTGGTGGTGTGCTGTCTCGCGATAGCCTGGACGATGAACCCAGGGACATCCGAGTACCGCAGGGCCGTCCTCCTGCCGTATGCCAAAACCGTCATCGCGAAATGGGTCCAGGCCGATCGACAGGTCATCGAAGAACAGGTCGCAATAGGGCTCGCGGCCTACCACCATCATCGGGTGGTGCATGTCGATGGCGTCAAGCTCGCCCTCCTGAAAACGGTCCCGGGGCTCAGGATGGAATTGACGACGAAGACCGGCGGAGGGGGTGGAGATGTCCCGGCCCGTCTCAGTATCTGGAAGCATCAAGCGATGATCCACATCATGCTCGGACAGGACTCGGCGGAACAGTCCTTGACGGCGAACTTGACGTTTCACACGACCCGCCAATCCTATGGACTCGCGTCCGTCTTTACGACCTGCGAAGGCAAGAGTGCGCTCCGCTATGTCGGATTTGGCGGGCGGTTCTCGGCCATCCAGTCGGTGGTCTGTGACCAGCCCGCGCGGAGTTAGCCGCGCCGTCCTTTTCCCCCTTCCCTGTCCATCTTGACACGAGGATCAGGCTGGACATCCAGCCACGAACGTCCAGCGGGGATTCACATGAGCGGTGAGGATTCCGACGGCTCCGGCGTCTTGTCTTGCCCGATCTTCGGCTCGGTCCCGGCCCGCAAGCGCACCATGTTGGCCTGGTGACGCCAGACGATCAGCGCCGTCAGCATGACGGCGAACATGAGAAACGGCACAGTCGGTCGTTGCCAGAGCGCCAGCACCGGGAGACAGGCAAAGGCCGTCAGCGCGGCGCCGGATGAATAGCGCCAGATCCCGAGCGCCGCTATCCAGATGGCTCCAAGCCCGAGGCCTACCCAGGGCGCCACGCCTGCCACCGCCCCGATCGCCGTCGCCACCCCTTTGCCGCCTCGAAACTTCAGGAACATCGGAAAGAGATGGCCCAGCACGGCGCAGAACGCCACGGGCAGCACGGTGGTTTCGTCTCCGAGGAGACGTGTGGCGCCCCATCCAACCAGCCACCCCTTTCCGATGTCTCCGAGGAGGGTCAACGCTCCGGCCGTCTTCCCGCCGACGCGCAGCACATTCGTGAATCCGATGTTCCCGCTCCCCGCCGAGCGGGGATCGGTGAGACCCAGGGCGCGGGTCGCCAGGACTCCGAATGGAATAGAGCCGAGGAGATAGCCGGTCAGAGAGAGCGCGATGAGGGGGGAGAGCGTGTCGCTGAGCATGGATGAGAGCGGCGTCGGCCAGGGACGATTACCACCCCCTGGCCGACACCTGAC
>SWDL01000225.1 GCA_005116795.1 Nitrospira sp.
CGATCTCTTGGCCCGTTCCAGGGCCTTCAGCAGCAAATCCTTCTCAATTCCGCTGATGAGCGCTTCCAAGTCCAATCCGTCCGGCGGCAGGTCGGACGGGGCCACCGGCGTACTCGAGGCTGAGACGGAGCCGTGACGATTCAACCATCCGCCGAGTTCCTCTCCACCGATGGTCGTCCCATTCGTGAACGCGACAGCCCGCTCGATCAGGTTCTCCAACTCGCGTACGTTCCCCCGCCACTCATGCTCGATCAGGAGCCGCAAGGCTTCCTGCGTCAGGGTCGGCGTGGGCTTGCCGTTCGCCTTGGCGAACTTCTCCAGAAAATGCTGGGCCAGCAACGGAATGTCCCCCGAGCGCACCCGCAGCGGCGGAAGATGGATGGGAATCACGTCCAGGCGGTAGAAGAGATCTTCACGGAAGGACCCATCCGCCACCGCCTTTTCCAACTCCTTGTTCGTCGCCGCCACGATCCGGACGTCGACTTTCACGTCACGGGTGCCGCCGACCCGTCGGAACTCGCGCTCCTGAATGACCCGCAGCAACTTCACCTGCATCGCCGGCGTGGTGTCGGCGATTTCATCGAGGAAGATCGTGCCGCCGCCGGCCACCTCGAACAACCCGGCCTTATTGCACACCGCGCCCGTAAACGACCCCTTCATGTGGCCGAAGAGTTCACTCTCCAGCAGGGTTTCCGGCAGCGCGCTGCAATTGATCGCCACAAAGGGGAACTGGCTGCGGCAACTGTGGTAGTGGATGGCCCGCGCCACGAGTTCCTTGCCGGTCCCGCTTTCTCCACAGATCAGGACGTTGCTGCGGGAGTCCGCCACCTTCTTGATCATGTCAAAGACGCGCTGCATCGACTCACTGTGCCCGATCAGTTGGGAAAACGTGGCCTGCCCGGCCAACTCCCGCTTGAGCAGGGTGTTTTCGCTCGACAACCGGCGCTGCTCGAGAGCATTGCGGATGATCAGTTGCACCTCATCGATCTGAAACGGCTTGGTGACGTAATCGAACGCCCCGCGCTTCATGGCCTCCACGGCGGACTCCGGCGAGGCATAGGCGGTCATCATCAGCACGACGGTGCCGGGGGACGCGTCCTTCACGGCCTTCAGAACGTCCAGCCCGTCGATGGTGGGCATCCTGAGGTCGGTGATGACCAGGTCGAAAATATCCTTCTGAATGTGGCCGATCGCCTCCTCGCCGTCCGCGGCCTCCGTGACCGCATATCCCGCCCGCGTCAACATGATGGCGAGGACATCCCGCATGCTCTTTTCGTCGTCAACGATCAGAATCTTTTCCATGGCTCCCTACCTTCATGCCAGAGGCGTGGTCCCGCGTCCGCCGACACCGGGAGGCACACCACGAAACAGGACCCCTTCCCCTCTTCGCTCTCCACTCGGATCCATCCGCCGTGCAGATCGACAATGCGATGTACGGCCGCGAGGCCGAGACCGGACCCCGTCCGCTTCGTCGTAAAAAACGGCAGGAAAATCTTGTCGAGGTCCTGCTTGCGAATGCCCTCACCCGTATCGCGAAATTCAATTTCCACGACCTGGCCGCTGTTCTTGCCCGATCCCACCGTGCGCGTGCCCGTCGTCATCCGCAATTCTCCGCCGGTCGGCATGGCGTCAAAGGCGTTGACCGCCAAATTCCACACCACCTGCTTCAATTGATCCGGATCCACCTCGGCCATCGTCTTCTGCTGAGCCGGTGTGGCCGTCAGCGTGATCCCTTTCCGGTGCTGGACCTCGTGACGGATGAGGTCCAGCGTCTCGGCCAACAGGGCATTGACGTCGCACTCTTTGAGATGGAGCGCCGGCGGTCGCGCATAGAGCAGAAATTCCGTGACGATGGCATCCAGTCGCTTTGCTTCCCGCGTCGCGATGTCCATCAGCCGGGCGTTCGTTTCCTCCAGGGTCAGGTCCTTGCGCAGCATCTGCATGGCGCCGGCCAGCGCCGCCAACGGATTCCGGATCTCGTGAGCCATGCCGGCCGACATTTCACCCAGCGACGCCAGCCACTCCCGGCGACGCATCTCCTCTTCCAGGTCGCGAATCTGCGTCAGGTCTTTGAAGATGCCGACCAGCCCCGTCCGCAGACCATTTTCCGTCAGCGCCGCGAGCGTCATCCCCACCACAAGCCGGCTGCCGTCCGCACGACGACCCTCCGCCTCAAACCGGTGCGGAAGCGACACCGTACTCGGATCGGCGCCGATGACCCGCCCATCCGGCCACTGGAACACCTCCCACCAGAGACGCGAGCGCGCCGTCTCCATACTGACGCCGGTGGCGTCCTGGGCGGCCCGATTGAACGCCGTGATACGCCCCTCGGCGTCGGTCGTGAAGAGCCCGCTGCTCACGCTCTGCACGATGTTCTCGTGAAAGGCCTGCAGACGACTGAGCCCTTCTTCCGTCTTGATCAACGACTGGCCGGCGCGCTTGAGTTGCTCCGCCACGGTCCCGCCCATGAAGCCCACGACCACCAGCGCCAGGCCGTGGACACCGAACGTATACAGCGCTTCCGATTCCAACAACCCGCTGTAGGGCACCCAGACCAGGACACTGGCTGGTCCATACAGTTGCGCCACCGTCACTCCCCCCAGCAACAAGACCGTCGTGGCGGCCGCGCTGACCCCGCCCGTTCGACGCAGCAGCAGACTCGCGAAACTCACCGACACGATATACAGCAGCGAGAACGGGCTGGCGATCCCGCCGGTGCGCGCCACCAGCACGGTCTCCATCAGCACATCGACGCCGATCTGAACGGACGCCAATCTCACCTGACGGTTCGGCGTCGTCATCCGCCGCATCAACAGCAGATACGCCACGGTCAGCGCGTAGGTGAGCCCGCCCAGGACGACAAAGATCGGGTGCGGGGTCCCCCGACCGCCCGGCAGGACCATCGTCACGCCCAGGAGCAGCGTGACCATGACGGCTCTCACCCCGATCAACCAATAGAGCGTGTGCGTCACGGAGGCGTCTCAATTGATGACCGAGGCCAATTTGAAGATCGGCAGATACATCGCAATGACGATGAACCCGATGACGGTGCCGAGAAACACCATCATGACCGGCTCCAGCAACGAGGTCAGCGCGGCCACCGCCACATCCACCTCGTCGTCGTAGAAGTCGGCGATCTTGCCGAGCATCACATCCAGCGCGCCGGTGGTCTCTCCCACGGAAATCATGTGCGTGACCATGGGCGGAAACACCCGGCTCTGTTCGAGCGGCGCCGCCACGGTTTTTCCCTCGCTGATGCTCTGGCGCGCGTCGAGAATGGCCAGCTCGACGATCTTATTCCCCGCCGTGCGTGACGTGATCGCCAGCCCGTCAAGAATCGGCACACCGCTGGAGATCAACGTGCCGAGCGTGCGCGTGAACTTGGCGACTGCCGCCTTGCGCAACAGGTCACCGAAGACGGGAGTTTTCAGCATGAACTTGTCGAGTGCCAGCCGGCCCTTCTCGGTCGCGTAGTAGCGTTTGAGGGCATAGACCGCGCCGAGGGCCGCGATCACCATATAGACGACGTTGGCTTGCATGAAGTTACTGAGATCGATGACCAATTGGGTGGGGCCCGGCAACCCGGCCTTCCCGCCGGACATCTCGGCAAACATGCGCGCAAACACCGGGATGACCCAGATCATCAGCACCGTGATGACGATGACGGCCACGGAGATGATCGCCGCAGGGTAGATCATGGCCCCCTTGATCTGATTCTTGAGCTTCATGGCCTTTTCGATGTGCTTGGCCAAGCGGGTGAGAATCGCGTCGAGCTGGCCGCTGGCCTCACCGGCCTGCACCAGGTTGACATAGAGTTCATCGAACACCTTGGGGTGCTTGCGCAGACCCTCGGCCAATGTCGTACCGGCCTCGACCTCGAAGCGCACCTCACCGACCGTCTTGCCGAAGTGCTTATTCTCGGACTGGGACGACAGGATTTCGAGGCATTGAATCAGCGGAAGCCCGGCACTGATCATGGTGCCGAATTGCCGCGTGAACACCACGATGTCCTTGTCCTTGACGCCGCTCCCCAGCGCGACATCCCACCAGGCCTTCCCCCCCTCTTTTTGTTTGAGGCTCGTGACGGTCAACCGTTGCTTCTTGAGCTGACCCATCGCCTCGTCGCGGGTCTTGGCGGCGAGCTCTCCTTTTTTCACGACCCCTTGCCCGGTTCGGGCCACGTAGACATAGGTACTCATTCGGTTCTCTCCGAGCCTCCCACCATGAAAAATACAGGCGATGCTGCGCGTCGAAGGTCAGGCCGTTTTCAGTCGAACACCGCCGGAAGCCAAATTCTGGCTCCTGGGAAAAACTTGCTTTGTTGTTCAAGGGGTTACACTGGGGTGACAAAAAAAGTCTAGAAGACAGTCGGAGGGTTGTCAAATTTATTCCACTTCTTCGGAAGCTGTTGTTTCAGGCGGAGTTAGGGAGACAAAAATTGTTCGGGGATCAGCTCTCCGAGAGCGAGGCCTGGGTCACGCCGCGATAAAGGTACTGCAAGCCCGAGAACAGGGTCAGGCCGGCCATCGGATAGAGGAGCCACTCCAACGATCGCAGGTCCGACTGCGAGGCGGAGAAGAGCAGGAGCAGGACCACATAGGCGAGCTGGAGCACCGTGGTGGCCTTGCCCCAAACGGTCGGGGTGATGTCGAGCCGCAGATCGGTCAGCTTCGCCAGCAGCGTCCCCACGAGGAGGATCAGATCGCGACTCACCACCAGGATGGCCACCCACAACGGGACCAGATGGATCATCGCCAGGGTGGCGAAACTGGCGATCAAGAGAAGCTTGTCGGCCAGGGGATCGAGATAGGCTCCCAGCTTCGTGCGTTGATTGGCCATCCGGGCGATGGTGCCGTCCAGCGCGTCCGTGATGCCGGCCAGGATGATCACCCCCAAGGCATAGTTATGCTGCTCATGGAGCAGCAATCCGATGAACAGCGGAATGAGCAGGATGCGCAAGATGGTGAGACTATTGGGGAGATTCATACGGCGGGGTGGCCATTATAGGCGAGGCATCGGAGACCTTGTCAACTTCCAGGCTCCCCCCGTATAATCCCCGCCCGACATCCGCACACAACCCCGGCGTCCTATTGACGAGCCGCTCATGAGTTCATTGCCGCTCTCCCTGAAGAAAGACGGTCTCGTCGAACGGCATCAGATCGAGGGCACCGATCCCAGCGATCGGTCCTTCAACCGCGCGATCATGGTCAACCGCACGACCCAGGGGTATGCCGGGCGGGTCATGTATGAGTCGCTGACGGTGGAGGGACAGGCAGCCCCGACAGTGGGCGCGGCCGTGGCCGGCGTCGTGGTCAAACTCAGGGAGTACGGCTTCCGGCAGATGCGGACGCGCGTGAACTTCAAAGGGAAGCGATATCTTGCCGAGAAAGAAACCTGGATCGATTACCCCGACTGATTCAACGCCTCTCTGTTTTTCATTTTCACTTCTTTTCTCTACCGCCGCCCAATCTTTTTTCCCCTGAGGAGTGATGAGATGGGGGAGCCGGGGCGGCCCCCGAACCTGCGCCATTCGCGACACACCCCCAGCTATCCCACCCTGAGGCTCTGAGAAAAGGCTGTCGGCGCCTTATTTCTTCTCACGACTCGACCCGAACTTATGCCGGTCTGGCCGTTGCCAGTACCGGCAGCCTGATTCGGGGAACTCTCGGAGGATCTCTGCTTTCTGGTAGAGCGTTTCAACGGTGCGGGGTGCAGCAGCGGGAGTATCTTGCGCGATGAAATCGTGGATGTCGCGCAGCCATCGTTCGGCTTCGACTGTCCAGGTCAGCTCCGCCATGTCTTGATGCGGTGTCCCATCTCTTCGTGGCTGACCATCCTCCCTGCATCAGCGTCAGCAAGTCCCCTCTCAACCATCCGCGCAAATGCCAACTCCCGCAGAATCTCATCGTACGAGCTGTCGTCTGGTTGGTCCTGAAGAATCTTCGCGATCTGTTCCTTAGCTGAAGGCATGGTCACCTCTTTTTGCGGGGCGTCTGGAATTTTATGCTTCGGTCGAATGCCGATTCCCAGGCGATATGCCTTCAAGAATAACGGGAAGTCCCTTGATTGACAAGCGACTGGCGGTTTGCTTTAGGAGTATGCCCGACGGAGGTCTGGGCCTGAGATGGAGTGAGACCTCTCGGGCACGGGGGTCCGTCGGAAAAAGGAAGCGCTTCCGGGTGTAGCCCGGGGGATTCGGAGGGAACTCTTCAGCCTCGTATCGGGCTGGGTGTGGACGGGCGGAGCCGGATTTTGAAGACGACACGGCGGCTCTTGTCACGATTGGGCGCTGCATGTCCCTCAAAGATCAAGTCCTGCTTGCCCCGCCCGCTCGCAGACGTCAACTGCTGAAAGCAGCCGGAGATCCGCGGGTGCGCGGCCTGAAGCACCTCCAGCCCCTTCGTCATCACGCTGAACGACCGCTCCTGGCTGAGCTTCAGATTCAGCCGATCCTCTCCCCGGTCATCGGTATGGCCTTCGATCACGACCGACTCAATGGAGGGCCTCATTGGGCCGCACCAGACCTCTGCGAAGGCCGGAATCGCCTCCTCTAGAAAGTCTTGCGCGTGGACGGACAGGGTGCTCTTGCCCGTCTCGAAGTTCAGCAGTTCCTCTGGGATCACGACTCGGAGGATGAGCGGATCTCCTCCCTCGGGCTCCAGGGCCAGCCCCAAGCGCTGGAAATGCTCTCGCAGTATGAGACGTGGGTCCGGCAGCGCGAGCGCAGCCTTTGGAGGTGGGGGCGTTTCGGCTTCCGACGGTTTGACCATATGGGCGACGAAGAGCAGGATGAAGATGATCGCCAGGGACGTCATGAGGTCGGTGACCCCCGCAGTGACGGTCGAGGCCTGCCCTCTTCCCGTCTGTCTGGCAATTCTTCTCATAGTCTGGTTGAGGCGCGCAGGGGCTGGGACGAGATGGGGGCCGGCCGGGACGGCGGCATTCGGGGGGGCGGGTGTGTGGCCGTCTTGTCATCCGATGCGGCACGCAACGGCCGTGGGGGCCGCGGCGTCGTGTCGTGAGCCGGGAGAAATGTGACGCTGGGTGGCTTCTCGGTTCGAGTCTGGTGCAGCGTGACAGCGCTCTCCACAGTCCGGCTGAGCCTGGTCAGGAGAGTATCCAGGCGTGTCTGGGATTCCTTTTGTTGGATCCTGGACTCCTCCAGCGAGCCGATGAGCCGGTACATCGCGTCATTCATTTCCGTGATCTTCGGCTCCAATCCTTCGCGCAGAGTCTTGGCGAAGTCGTCGAGCCCCCGAAGGTCGGCGGTGGCTCCGCGGTCGTCCGGCCGCCGGGCGTTCAGGGATCGAACCGCTGCGGTCAGCGCGGTCAGGGCTGGGCTCAGATGATCGGCGGATGTGGACACTCGTGCGTCTCCCAGGTTCAGCGTTGGCCGACCTGCCGAGGCTCGATCAGACTCTGAAGGCATGGCCAGGTTTTCGACCATCTGCTCCAGAGTCTTTCTGGGAAACAATTCGTCAATGACGTCGAGCACCTGGTAATGGAGGTGGGTCAGACGCCCCACGACCCTGTGTTCGATGACGACCATCACATTGGCGCAGATGAGCCCCACAATGGAGGTCAGGAACTTGCCGGCCAGGCCATTGATGAGCCCGTCGATCCCGACGATGTTCGAACCCTCAGCGTGGAGCTTGCTGAGGCCGACGAGAATGGCCATGAACGTGAGCATCAGCCCGATCCCCGTCATCAAGGAGGGGAGTTGATGATAGAAGGCCAGATTGAGGCGCTCCGTGAACAGTCCCTCCTGTGAGAAGAACTCCGCGGCCGGGCACGTGCTGAAAATCCGCGGTTCGATGAACCAGGGAACCCGCTCCACCACCAACGTTTTCCGATAATGGGCCCAGGGCTGCCGGAACAGCGGTTCCTGCTGGAGAGTGGTGTCCAATTTCTGGACGTCATCGAGATCCGTGCAGGTGAGTGCGGCGGCGCCGCCACGGGCGCGATTCGACCCGGCCGGCGTCCTGGCCTTGAGCCACTGGCCATCCCCGTAGAGCCGGCGCCTGGTTTCCGTCAGATCGATCAGGTCAGGTTGAATGCGTTGGAAGGCGCGACGGGCGCCGCTCACGCCGTGCAGGAGTCTGCCTACGTGCCAGGCAAAATACAGGATCATCCCAGCCGCGCCGAACCAGCTCAGTGCGGGGCTGTGGAGTCCTCCCCAGAGCGAGATATCTCGGGTCAGGAATGCCCAGATCACGGTCGGAGACTGTGAGACGTCCATGGTGCGTGGTTAGGGTCTGAGTAGGTTGAGGACCATCGCAGTGAGCCGTACGATCAACTTCCATGCCATGCTTCACCTGTGAGAACTGCCATGAAATCAACGATGTCGTGAGGTTCGGGATGGGAACGGCTCAAGAGGATCGGCAAAAACTGCCGCCAGGGCGGCAAGGACCAGCAGAGCCAGGCGATTGCCGTGGCGGCCAGTGCGATTCCGGCGGCGGCAGGCTTCGAGACCTAAGCCGGAACGGCTGCCGTGGTGATTCGATAGACCTCGCTTATCGCAGAGGCTTCTCCGACGAGAGCGACTCCCACAGGCCGGCGCGCTCCGCCTTGGGCAGACTCTTGAGGAGCGCCTTGACCTTCCCGTCATCTTTCGGCACGCCTAGCCCTCGGAAGTAGATCCGCGCCAGTGTGACTCGGGAGGCCGGCAGGTCCTCGGTCGCGCACTGTTCCAGATACCTCAGAATCCGTTGATCGAACGCGGGCATCCCCCCTGGAGTTCCCTGTTCGTACACCCCTTCTAATCGAGCCTGTGCAGACTCAGAAAGGGCCCAGGCTTCGCGAATCAGCACCGGCAAGGCCTCAGAGTCTCGTCCAAGGTTCAGAAGGGTGAGTCCGACGGATGCCTCTTCAGGACCGGGAGAGAGTTCGGGAAAGTCCTGCCAGAGGGAAGACCGATAGTCGGAGAAGGCCTTGAGGAGGTCCGCGGCTTGCTTCGATGTCTTAGGGGAATTATTTGCCCGCGCAACTCGACGAAGCTGTTTCAGCGCCGCCAGCGCCTGCCCATGGCCCAGTTCCGTCGCGCGGATCCACCAGTGGATCGCTTGGACCAGATCCGGCGCCACGCCCCTCCCGGTCCGGTAGGCTTGGCCGAGAAAGTACCGAGCCTCCGGCACTCCGCCTTGGGCGGCGAGCCGGAATTCCTTAATGGCTTCCCGCTCCCGGTTGACGAGCTTGAGGAGGAGGCCCAGCCGATGGTGCGCATCGGTAAACTCCGGTTTCAACCAGAGCGTCTTGCGGTAGGCGTCGATCGACGCGCGGAGCCGTCCCTGGCTATACAGCACGGCCCCCAGCAGGTACCGTGCTTCCACCAGTGTCGGATCTTCACGGAGGGCGTCCTTGAGCGCGACCTGGGCCGCCGGCCAGTCTTGCTTTGCGATAAGCCCCTTGGCCAGCCCGAGGTGCGCGCGAGGCTCCTGCCGCCTCAAGTGGACGACGCGTGTGTACTCGCTCAAGGCTCCGTCGATGTCGCCTGCCCGGAAGAGTGTCTCCCCCAGAAACAAGCGTGGTTCGATCCACTCAGGCTTGAGCCGGCTCGTTGTTCTGAGCGCCTGAATCGGTTCAAGGAGAGAGGCGGAAGGATCTGGAGCAAGAGCCGGTTGCGCGGCATCTCCTGATGGAGGGGTGAGGAGCCCGAGGGCCAACTGATAGTGCGCTCCAGCGTCGTTCGGATGAAGGCGAGCGGCTTCGCGCAGCACGTCCACGTGTGACCTCGATGAAGCGCTGTGTGGCGCTGAAGCAGGGGGCGTCTCTTGGGGCGAGATGCGTTGAGCGGGGGGAGAGAGAGAAGCCGGGGACCCTGTGGGCGGATCTTCTGCCCAACTTGGCGCGCATGGCCAGAAAAGGACAAGGAGGACAAGAACGACTCCTCGGGCCGCCATGACTGTCTGCTGTCTTCCCCGACAATGTGTGCAACCGTAGTATACCATCATGCTTCAGCGCCCTGCGGGGACTCCATGCGACTCCATGCGCCGGAGGACGGCCCGGCCCTCCCGTGAGGGGAGAGCGCGCCGCCGCTTGCGGGTCCCCAGACCCTATGGTACCGTTTGCGCCGGTTCGGTCAAGTGTCCATGTGAGAGCCCTGCCGATGGCGGTCCTGACGGACGTGCGCAATCGACGATCTTCCATGATGCGAGATCCCGCGCCCTTGCTGATGCCCCGCAAGTTGGCGACAGCCCTGCTGCAGCTCTACGATGTTCCCCATCCACGGATCAAGGGGCGCATCATCCGCGGCTATGACCGGCCCCATGCCTTGCGGACGGCGCGTATGTGCGCAGCCGTGGCGGCGAGCTTGGGACATCCGGATCGGCGCGTGCGTGACTATCAAATTGCCTGCCTCCTCCATGATCTGGGCCGGGCGGGTCTCGATCGCCGGCTCTTCGGCGCGATCTGGTCCTGGGCCAGGAAGCGTGGGGTGCCGACTCGTCCTCGGGAGTGGCGCGTGGTCCACCCCGAGACGCGCGAGGGCCGGGAAACGGAAGCCTTCGTGGCGCACTATCAGGAAGCCCTCACGGCGGAAGGGATCGCTCTGGACGCCTGGGGGAAAGAGCAGGTTGAGATGCGGCTGGGCTATGCGCGGCGATTGCACCGGCAACTCCGTCGCGTGCAGCCGCGGCTGTCCCGGCTCGGGGTCCGCTGGGCGCCCTGGATGACTCGAATCATGTTGTATTACTACTACCCGGAGCGGCTGGCGCATGCGCCCGCATGGGTGCGACAGCTTGGGGAAGTCATGGTCGCCTGTGAGCAGTTTGAGGCGTACAGCAACCGACAGAGGGGCCAGGATTATTACACCAGGAATCGAGAGAGCCTGAAAGATGCGACGGCCTACCTGGAGAAGTTGGAGAAGGCCGGCATCCTGAGCGCCGCCGTCCTCGGCACGCTGAAGACGCTTGCGGCGCAGGGAGCGTTCGATCGGATTCTGGCCGAATCACGTCGCGCGCCCCTTTCTCCGCGCGACCGGGCCTATCTCCGCAGCCTCAACCCGGGAGTCTCCTGATGCCGGTGCATACCGTGCGGTTGACCGTCGGCATGAAAGGGGACACCCAGATCGAGAACGTGACGAGCCTGGTGCAGAAGGCTGTGGCGGATTCAGGACTCCGCGCGGGGATCGTGACGCTGTTTATCACGCATACGACCGCGTCCGTGCTGGTCATTGAAGATGAACCAGGCATTCGCGTGGATACCAAGACCCTCTGGGATCGCTTGATCCCGTCGGATCCTGACTGGCAGCACAACCGCCTCAATGCCGGTGAAACCAACGGCCACAGTCACCTCCGAGGGCAACTGCAAGGCCCGTCCCTCACCATTCCCTTCACCAACGGCAGTCTGATGCTGGGCGTCTGGCAGCAACTGGTCGTCCTTGATTTCGACAC